>CAZPWR010000166.1:0-6124 GCA_964590555.1 uncultured Anaerolineae bacterium
CACCCCCTCCCCAACCCCAACTAACACCCCGATCCCCACTCCAACCCCCATCCCAACGCCAACCCGCCCGCCTGCTACCCCTACTCCCAGGCCAACTCAGCCCCCTACCTCAACCCCTACCCCGGCTCCACCTACTTCAACCCCTACCCCCACGGTGGATTTTAAAATCGTGACCCAGAGGATCCTTACCATCCAGGAAAACGGGGGGTGCGCCGGCAACCACAACATCTACGTCCAAGTCATTGATGCCAACGGCACACCACTTGATGGCATAGTAGTCCACGGGGTCTGGACCAAGCAAGATTACATCACCCAGGAAGAACTTTGGTGGGCTGGTGCACCATACGGCGACCGCAACCACGGCCGCACCAATATCCCCCTTTGGAAAGCAGGGGAACAAGTCTTCGTCAAAGGCGATGTCACCGGCCGCTCCTACACAAGCGAAGTAAGCCGAGTCCTTGATACCAGAACGGCCAATATCCCAATTGAAGACCTCATAGCTGGGGGGTACTGCTCTTCCCCAGAGGATTGCCGCCACAAGTTGGAAACAAGCCCGATCTGCGATGGCCACTATTCTTACCTTGTAATCTTCCAGAGGCAATGGTGATATGAGCAAGGGTGGGGTTGCCTTGGGATTGCTCCTGGGCCTATCTTTGGGTTTAGGGCTGGGGCTATTCGTAGCTTGGGGGTTGCTCCCACCAAAGCACTACGAAGGCCCTCCCTCGGCCCTGAAAGAGTCCCTTAAAAGGGATTATGTTTACCTAATAAGCGCAGCTTACGCCCAGGAAGGCGATCTCAACAAGGCCCGTGAACGTTTGAGGAGCCTTGGCTACAAAGACCCGGCTTCGGTTCTCACCCAAACCCTGGCCGAACTTAAAGGTGAAGGAGCACCTGAGGAAAGCCTCGCCGCTTTAGCAATGCTGGCCCAGGCCTTGAGGGCCCCCGTCCCTGGCATTGAAACCTACTTACCTTCCCCCACTCTTACTTTTACCCCTCAGCCGCTTCCACCCACCCCTACTCCCTTACCAGTAGTTCCTACCCCCTCTCCGACCCCCGCCCCATCCTTCGTCCTCAAAGCCAAAGAGAAAGAATGCAGGCCTGAAGGCGAACCATCCCTCCTGGAGATTGAAGTGCTCGGTAAAGACGGGACCCCTCTGCCCGGCGTTGAGCTTATCATCTCCTGGGAGGGCGGAGAAGAGCGCATCTTCACCGGCCTTAAGCGCGGGAAAAGCCCAGGTTATGCCGATTTTGAAATGCAGTCTGGAGCAACCTACCGAGTTAGGCCAGCGAAAGAAGGCTCCGAAGAAGCCGCTAACCTCTTCAGCTCCGGGGGTGATTGCCCGCCAGATAAACCAAAGGTTTCCTGGCGCTTGACCTTCCAGGAGGTACCATAGTTTTGCATCCCAGCCGTTGATGGGTATAATGGGGTTAAATTTCGCTTTCAAGGAGGGCAAAAGTGAAGGAGAAGTTTCTGCAGAAGACGCCGCTTTTTGCCGGCCTGTCGCCTGAAAGCATATCCCTTATTGCCAAGGCCTTGCGTGCTGGCCGCCGGCAAAAGGGCGAAATCCTCTTTGAGGAAGGGGAGCCCCCTAATTTCTTATACCTGATAAAAAGCGGATGGGTCCGCATAATTGAGCCTGGGGGCAAGGTCTTTGCCACCCTGGGCCCGGGAAGCGTCGTCGGGGAAAGCGATTTCTTCCAGGGCAAGCCTTTCTCCGTAAGGGCCGAGGCCATCTCTGACCTCCAAATCTGGACCCTATCCCGGGAAGCACTGGTTGAGCTTGTGGGCTCTAACCCCTTCTTAGGGATGGAGCTAAGCCAAGCTCTTGGCGTGACTATAGCCCCTCTTAAAGAATACCTAAAAAGCAAGCTTAAGAAGATTGCGGGTTTTTCAGGCCTTGCCGACGAAGAACTGGAAGCCCTTGCTTCCGCTTTTTCCCTGCGGCGTTACTTGCCTGGGGAATTCCTGTGCAAGGAAGGCGAACCGCCCAAAGGCCTTTTCCTCTTGGAAAGCGGTTCCGTCAACCTCTTCGTTGCTGGAGAAGAAGAGTTCACGGTCCTTAAAGAAGGGGAAAGCTTCGGTGAATTCAGCCTAATTACCGGTAGGCCCTATCCTTACTCTGTCCGCGCCGCTTCGGAAACCTTCCTCTGGTTCCTCCCGGCAGAAGAATTCAATTCCATCTCCTCCCGTTACCCCTCAATCAAGAAAGCCCTGAGCTCCGAGCTCAAGGCCCCCCTGAGCCGCAAGGAAAAGGAACTGGCCATGGAACGCTTGGCTAAGGTCCCCCTCTTCAAAGGCTTACCGGAAGAAGCGTTGAAAGCCGTAGCCACCAAGCTCTCCATCGCCTTCTTCCCTCAAGGTGAAACCATCGTCTCCGAGGGCTCCCCAGGCGATGCTATGTTCATCATAGACAAAGGCCAGGTAAAGCTAACAAGAGCCGTAGGGCCACGCCGGGCCTACACTTTGTCCGATGGCGATTTCTTCGGCGAGACGGCACTCATAACTGGCCGACCCCACAATTTCTCTGCCCTGGCCCTATCCGATACGGTCCTGTGGATGCTGTACCGCTCGGACTTTGAAGAGCTCGCCCTCCAATACCCGGCTATAAGCTTGGCCCTGAACCGCCTCTTGGGTGAGAAGCTCCTGGAATTTGAACGCCAATACCTGCAAAGGGAACTCCGCCACCTTTACCTCTTCGCCTCCCTTGAACCTGAGCAACTGGAGGAAATCTCTGCCCGCTTAAAGCCGGTTAGGTTCAAAGCCGGTGAGGTTATATTCCGGGAAGGGGAGCCGGCTAACTTCCTCTACTTGATTGATGCTGGCCAAGTGGAAATCGTCAAGAAAATCGGGAAAGATGAGGTAACCATCGCTTTCCTCAGAGAAGGCGATTTCTTCGGCGAGATGGCTCTACTTAGGGGGACTGACCACACCGCTACAGCTAAGGCCATCACCGATGTGGATTTGTGGGGGTTAGAGAAGAAGGATTTTGACGAATTGCTCCTGCGCTATCCTGCTCTGGCCGTCTCTTTGAGCAAAGCCTTAAGCGACCGCTTGTTCCAGACCAACCTCTTGCTCACTCAGAGGCTCCTTGTAGCGCCTCAGCGTAAAGCAGCCATCCCTGCCCCATCGGTCAAGGCGCCTTCCATCCCCAAAGTTAAAATCTCAGTTCCATCCCCTGCTTACGGCTTGCAGAAGTCAATCGTAGCCGCCCTGGAAGGTCTGAGGAAAGCCTTCTCTGATACCGCTACCTGGTTCAGGGCCCAGAAGCGAGCTACCAAGCTCAGAATAGCAGCGGTCGTACTGCTTTTGGCCTGGCTTTGCGGGATAAGTGCTCCTTCAACCCTAATCTCGGCCTTGGGAGCCAGGGACATAACCTTCCAGACAGTTCAGGAAATGGGCTTTCTTGTCACTCCAACCTTCACCCCCACATCTACCCCTACCTTTACCCCTACACCCACAGCCACGCCTACCTTCACCCCAACCCCTCTGCCTACTCCAACCCCTACCGTAACCCCGACCCCTCTCCCTTCACCAACCCCTACGCCGACCTTTACTCCTACTCCGACCCCTACAAAGGTGAAAACTGGTGGGATGGGGGCCGCTTCTGTCCAGGTCCCAACCCCTACCCCAACTCCAATCCCAAGGGTTTGGGACGAACGCCTTAACGCTTTGGGCGTGAGGCTTGTGCCTGCTTCGGTAGCCCCAGGCCAGACTTACTGGATGCTGGTGGAAGCCCGCTGGAACGATGAAATAGAAGCAGGGGGGAAGCACAACATTTACGTGAGGCTTTTGGACGAAAATGGGAACTTGGTATCAGGAGAAACTGTTATTTTAGAGTGGTCCAGCGGAAATTCACCAAAAGTCCATGTGCCTGTGGAGGGCAAAGATTACCCTGTAGATTTCCCCATGTATGCTATCCTGGGCTCCTACTCCGTCTACGTAAGCGGCCTACCGAGCGACAGGATTGAGGGGCTTGGGCTGGGGGACATCCAGAGGCCTAACTACAAGATCCACACCTGCTTCTACCTGACTTTCAAGAGGGTGAGGAAGTAGGCTCTTACGGGGGGCCTTCCGCTGGGAAGGCTCCTCTTTTTTACTCCCAATCTTCCCCACCCAGTTCATCAGTTTCGTACATCTCTTCCAATTCATCGTAAGCGTGCAAGATTCGGGAATATTCCCGTTGGGAGCAGGGGGTATAAGGGGAGTAAAGGGCCAGCTCTCCACAGCGCGGGCAAAAGACTTCTTCCCCCAGTTCGTCCTCCAGGTCTTCCTCGCTTATTGCGTATTCAAACTCTAAGCCACAATCCGGGCACTTGGCTTTTGTCTTAAAAAACCTCATACCCTCAATCCTCCAAAATGGTTTACGCAGCCAAGATTATATCATCGCTAACCCCAAGACGCAAAAGGTAAGTTCAGCCAGCGCTTAAGGAATTGAGGTCCCAGGCGCTCCAGCTTAACGTTTGCGCATTCAAGCCTTTTAAGCTAAAATTTAAACGAAATTTTCCCTGAAAGCAGGAGGAAGAGCCATGTATCACAAAGTGATAATTGTAGGCAGGCTTGGGACTGAACCCGAAATGCGTTATACCCCCACTGGAACGCCTGTAACCCATTTCCGAATGGCTGCCAATAGAGTTTTCGTTGATGCCGAAGGGAACCGCAAAGAGGTTACAACCTGGTTCCGGGTTACAGCTTGGGGAAAACTGGCCGAGCAGTGCAACGAATACCTGCAGAAAGGACGCCTTGTGCTTGTTGAGGGAGTCCTTGTGCCCGATGAAAGCGGGAACCCCAGGGTCTGGGTGGGAAGCGACGGAATCGTAAGGGCCTCCTATGAGGTAAGGGCGGAGAGGGTCAAATTCTTGGGTCCTCGCCCGGCCGCTCCTGAAGAGGCCATCGCTGAAGAAGGCTACGAAGCCCTCCCTGAACTGGGGGAAGAAGAGGAAATCCCATTCTAACTAAGCAGCATATGGAAAGCTTAGGACCTTGGCTGGCCCTGGGGTTATCTTTTACTTTTTTGCTTTTCTTGAACCGCTGGATAAGCCAGCACCTGCAAGGCCTTGGGCTTTTAATCACTAATAGCCAGAAAGCAAGCCTATTTTCGTATTTCATCATTCTATTCCCAGGCATACTCATCCACGAGCTCAGCCATTGGCTCATGGCCAAGCTCTTAGGGGTGAAAACTGGCAGGATAAGGCTTGGGCCTACGGAAGTGGGAAAGGCTGGCTATTATTCCATGGGTTCAGTGGAGGTGGCAAAAAGCGACCCCCTGAGGGATAGCTTGATAGGATTGGCCCCGCTGCTTTCCGGATGCGCTTTCCTCTTGGTGGTAACCCATCACGTTTTCAATATCCCACAGCTTATCCACGGCCTCAAATGGGGAGAAATCCTCAGCACTATTAAAGCCTGGGCTGGCAACAAAGACTTCTGGCTTTGGCTCTACCTCGTCTTCACCGTAAGCAATGCCATGATGCCCAGCGCTAAAGACAGGGAGCCTTGGGGACCAGCTTTAGTTTTCATCGCCCTGGTAGTGCTGGCCGGCTACTCTCTCGGCTGGTTCTCAAGGATTCCCCCATCGGTTGTGAAATTGACCAAAGAATGGGCTATCTACTTGGCGTGGGGCTTGGGATTCACTTGCTGCGTGGACTTGGTTTGGGCTTTCCTCTTAGGGATAACCGAAAGGGTGGTAGAAATCATAGCAGGCAAGCGCGTAATCTACTGAGGGGAATTTGCAATGCAAAGCCTAAAGGCAGATTTCGCCATCATCATTAAGCTGGAAAAGGGGGAGGAGGTCATTTCAGCCCTGAGAGAATGGGCTAATGCTCACCAAATACGCTCAGGAAGTTTCTACGCGATAGGGGCTTTGAGCCGAGCTTTGTTGGGCTACTTTGACCCCCAAACCCGCGATTACATCAGGATACCAGTTGAAAGCCAAGTGGAAGTGGTCTCCATGCTTGGCAACTTAGCGATGGGAGAAGATAAATCTATCATCCTCCACATCCATGCTGTCCTTTCCTCCGCCGATGGCCATACCATTGGCGGCCACCTATTTGAGGGCATAGTTAACCCTACCCTTGAAGTCACTTTCTTCCCCTTCCCAGAGACTCTTTTACGACGCTTTGACCCCGA
>CAZPWR010000167.1:0-1821 GCA_964590555.1 uncultured Anaerolineae bacterium
GGGCATTGAAATTGTGCCTCTGTATGTCCAGATAGGCACGGAGACCTACGAAGAGTTTGACATAACCACTACCGAGCTTTGCCGGAAAATGCGGGAAGGAATATTGCCCCAGACTTCCCAGCCACCTCCGGGGAAATTTGAAGAAGTTTTCAAGAAAATGGCTGAGCGATTTAAGTCCATCATTGCTATCTTAATCACCTCAAAACACAGTGGCACCTACAATTCAGCTCAAGTGGCCAGGGCGATGCTTCCGGAATTGGACATAGAGGTTGTGGACTCCCTTTCCATAGCTACTGGAACAGGCTTCTTGGCCGAGGCCGCAGCCAGAGCTGCCAGGAAAGGCAAAACAAAGGACGAAATCCTGAGCTTAATCCATTGGCTCCGGGACAGGATTAACATCGTGGCCACTGTCTCCACGCTCAAATACCTTCACGCCAGCGGACGAGTTGGGGCAATAAAAACCATGATGGCTTCCCTCCTGGATGTAAAGCCCATCCTTTCCATGAAGGAAGGGGAAGTAGTGGTCATTGGCCAGACCCGGACACGTTCTCGTTCCCTGGAGCAGATTGTATCCCACGTAGTTAAGGCTGCGGAGCGCTTGGGCAAAGTTGACCTCTCCGTCCTCCACGCTGATTGCCACGAGGAGGCCCTAATGCTCAGGGAAGTATTGAGCGAAAAAGTCCGGCCAAACCGCATCTTTGTGGCCGAGATAACCTCGGTCATAGCTGTCCATGGCGGGCCGGGGTTAATCGGGGTTGTTTACAGCCCGGCAATAACAACTTTGGTCTAAAGGAGGGGGAAATGATAAAGATAGTGACCGATTCCACTTGCGACCTCCCGCCGGAGTTTTACAAGGAATTTGATGTGACCGTTGTCCCGATAAATATCCAGTTTGGGACTGAAACTTACCTGGATGGGGTAGAGATTGACCGGGAGACCTTTTACCGCAAGATAGAGGAAACGGGGATAATTCCGGCCACATCCCAGCCTTCCGTTGGGCAATTCTTGGAAGTTTACGAGAAGCTGGCCAAAGAGGCCACCGATATCATCTCTATCCATGTGACCGGTAAGCTAAGCGGGACGTGCCGTTCAGCGGAGATGGCTGCCCGCGAAGTAGCCGATAAGGTTAGGGTTCACGTTTTTGATAGCCTTTCGGGTTCAGCTGGGCTTGGATATATGGTACTGGAAGCGGCCAGGGCAGCACGAGCTGGCTCCTCAGTGGAACAGATTCTGGAGAGGCTCAAAGTTCTAAGGGAGAGGATGAAGATTATAATCCTCATGGTGGACCTGCGTTTTGCCCAGATGAGCGGGAGGGTGGGCCGGCTTCAGAGTGCCCTCGCTTCCTTGCTAAACATTAAAGTTATAGTCACAGCTGAGGAAGGGCTTTTGGAGCTTAAGGAGAAGGTGCGCACCACAGCCAGGGCCATTGACCGGATGATAGAGATGCTTATAGAGAGGTTGGGAACTGAAGAACCAGTGAACTTGGCAGTAGTTCATGCTCAAGCGCCCGAAGAAGGGCTTAAGCTTATGGAGAGGGTGAAGAGTCTTTTCAATTACCGGGAGATTTTCCTCACCGATTTGACCCCATCGCTGGTTGTTCACTTTGGCCCTGGCACTTTGGGGCTTGTGGGCTACAGGATTTAAAGTTCTGCGGGGGATACCTCCCACCCCCCTTTCTTACCTGACAGGGGGCGCTGAGTAAAACAACCCAACGGCCAAGCTCGGCCGACCGCGTTCGCTGCCAGCCAGTTGATACGCTGAACGATGTTTAATCGCTCCAGGGCCTGAGCTGCGGCTTTCAGGATGCGAATGCGGTACTCG
>CAZPWR010000168.1:0-5116 GCA_964590555.1 uncultured Anaerolineae bacterium
CGCCTGGAGAGGGGCGGCCAGAAAAGGACGGGCTTAGTGGCTGCTGGGGCGGGTACAACGAAGCGATGATACTCTATCTGTTGGCTATAGGCTCACCCACTCATCCTATCCCCCCCAGCTCCTGGGGAGCATGGGCTGCAACTTATGAGTGGGGAACGTATTATGGGATGCGGATCTTAACTTGCCCTCCGCTGTTCACCCACCAATACTCCCATTGCTGGGTTGACTTCAGAAATGTTGAGGACGATTACGCTAATTATTTCCAGAACTCCATCTACGCCACGCTTGCTAACAGAAGCTACTCCAGAGAGGTGTGGTATCCTGATATTGACTTATGGGGAATCACCGCAGCCGATGGGCCCTTAACGAGCAATTGTACCCCCACAAGCACAACTTGCCTTTGCTCTGGGAAGACTTACCGCGCAGACCTGGGGTATCCTCCAGATACTTCCAAAAACGACGGCACGATCGCTCCCACGGCAGCGGGTGGCTCTATCGTGTTTACCCCCGAGCATTCTGTTTCAACCTTGCGATATATGTACGATAACTATCACCAGAAACTATGGGGGTTATATGGCCTTAAAGATTCTCTAAACGTCAAGTGCGAGCCGGACTGGTTTGACAATGATTACGTCGGCATAGATGTTGGGGCAATGCTCGTAATGATAGAAAACTACCGGACAGGCTTGGTTTGGGATAAATTTATGAAGAATCAGGAAATCAAAAAAGCAATGCGGAGCGTAGGATTCGGTCCAAGACCGTTGCGTGTGCATTATCAAGAGGCTGAGAACTATACGGAAATCTCTGGTGAGGACATTGCTGTGGAATTCCACCCAACGGCTTGGAATAAGCAAACGTTGCAGATTGGCCCGCATCCTGGCAACTCTGTAACCTACACTGTTACCTTTGAAGGCAAGAGTAAATGGCTCTTCAAAGTCCGGTATTCTGATGACGTGCCGGGGAATAAGATAGATGTCTACCTGGACGGTGTCAAAAAGGGCAGTTTCACTACGGATAACTTTGGCAGAGGATGCCCAAGCGGATGGGAGTATTTTGATTGGGATGATGAAGTCATAGACTTAGGCATCGTCGCTCCTGGGGTTCATACAATCACTTTGCGGATCGCCGAAGATGGAGGCGGAACCTGGGGCGTGAACCTTGATGCGTTCAAATTCTTCACTGGAGGGCAACTTTACCTGCCGCTGGTTATGCGGATGCGAGCGGAGTGAGCGGTAGCATAATCAGCAGTTCAAGTCGGTGTGCCGTTAGGCGGCACTGAGCGCTAAAAGGAGATTGCAAATGATGAAGCGTACACTGGTTGTGTTCTGGTTGGTCAACGTGATTTTGTTCGCTTGTGCGCCTGTGGTCACGCAGACATCCACAGCGGCGCCCAGCACGACGCCATCGCCCACCATTACTCCTGTGCCCACAAAGACCGCCAGGCCCAGCAGTGAAATATCGCCGGCGTACAAGGCCTATCAACACCTTGTAGAGGTTATGGACAAATATCACCAATCCTTTGACGTCTACACCGATATTGGTGCCGGAGGTAACCATTTTGTCCATCTGGCACGAATAGGCTCTGATGTTGCAATCAACATGTCTTTCACGGAAACAGTGCGCTCTGGGGCGACATCTATCAAGAACACCTTTTCACCGGTTAGCTCTGTCTCGTGGGGCGGGTGGTACTTTCAGAACGGTGTTTTGTTAGCAGGCGATACACAACCTCGGGATAACTGGGGTGATTACCCTAATGCTGGCTACGATTTGAACGGGGCCACTCAATTGACCTTTTGGGCACGTGGTGAGCGAGGAGGAGAGCGGGTAGAATTCTTCGCCTTCGGCATCGGCAGGGACCCAACGTATGGGATACCGCTCAAGCCTTACCCCGATTCTTCACCCAAGGTTACGATGTGTGGCCTTGTTGGTAGAGACCCAGGAGCTACCCCTTGTTACACCACTTTAACGAATACCTGGCAGCCGTACACCATTAACCTAACCGGTCTTGACCTGAGCTATGTGCTTGGTGGCTTTGGCTGGGTGACGAATGCCCCGCAAAACAGCGGCCGATCCATCACGTTCTACTTGGACGACATTCAGTACAACAAATCCCATCTCAACGACCTCCGATTTTTGGTGAGTTATGAAACAATTCGCTCCGCCCTGGATTTTGACACGGTTTTAAGGAATGTAGCCTTTACCTATGACAACGCGCTGGCTTTGATGGCCTTTCTGGCCATGGAAGATCGGGCCCGAGCAAAACTATTGGCGGATGCCTTTGTCTATGCCCAGCAACACGACCGCTACTACGACGATGGCCGGCTCAGGAATGCTTATCAAGCGGGTGATTTGATCATTGCTCCTGGTTGGACGCCCAACAATCGGGTAGGCACTGTCCGGTTACCGGGTTGGTGGAATGAGGTAGAACAGAAATGGTATGAAGACGAAGAATTCGTCGGCTCCGCCACTGGGAATCTGGCCTGGGCGATGATCGCTCTGCTGAATTACTATGAACAGTTTGGAGGAGAACAATACTTGACCGCAGCCATCACTTTGGGAAACTGGATTGAATCGCACACCCGAGATACCCGCGGAGCCGGAGGCTATACAAGTGGCTACAAAGGCTGGGAACCCAACCCTACCAAGTTGCTCTGGAAGTCTACCGAGCACAATCTGGACCTTTATGTAGCCTTTGAGCGCCTTTACAAGATTACCGGGGACCACGCATGGCGGGAGCGAGCCAATCACGCCAGAAACTTTGTAGAGGCAATGTGGAACGAAGAGAAAGGCTTCTACTGGACCGGTACCCTTGAAGATGGGGTGACGGTAAACACTCAGAATGTCCCACTGGACACACAGACTTGGGCTTTCCTGGCGTTTGGGCCCAACGAGCGGACACGGCGGGCTATTGCCTATGCGGAGCGCCTTCATCGGGCCACTTGGGGCAATTACGAAGGCTTTGATTTCAACGACGACCAAGATATGCCCTGGTTTGAGGGGACAGCCCAGATGGTTGTGGCCTACTGGGTTCTGGGGGAGGTGAACAAGGCCCGATTCTATCTGAACGAACTGCGGGAAGTCCAGGCCACAGCCCCAAACGGGAACGGTAAAGGGATTGTGGCTGCTCCAGCCGATGGCTTAACTACGGGGTTTGATTGGCTATACTTCAACCGACTGCATGTAGGGGCTACGGCTTGGTACATATTTGCCGAACTGTGGTACAACCCGTACTGGCAAACAACACATGCGCCTTTTCATTTATACCTGCCCTTAATATCCAAAAATAGTTAATCGCTGCCTTGGCAGGCAGTATGTTTCACTATAAAATCAAAATGGCGCTAATCCAACGTGAGAGTTAGTCCATTACCTGGCAACGACCTCTTGGCACAAATACTCGGGCAAATTGACAGCGTTAATCAAGATAATCACAAGTTAGGCTGCGCTGTGTGCGTGACCGAGCTTGCATAGCGGAGCACCTAAGGTGTGTCCCAGTTTCGTCGGGCTGGGCCGTCGGCCTTTCCGCTCAGGCAAAGAGGAGGCGCTAAAGCGCCCCTCTCCGTCCTGGCGACCCGCGTTCCCGAACGGCTACCGGGGGGAGAGGGCGCTTCCAGCGCCCTTTGCAATCTCAGGCCCACCAGGCCCCGACGATTTTGGGACGCACCCGCCCCGCCTCGCTTTTTCCCAATAAGACGAATTTGTGCTATAATAAAAATGGGCGGTTAGCTCAGCTGGTCAGAGCGCCTCCCTTACAAGGAGGAGGTCACAGGTTCAAATCCTGTACCGCCCACAAACAAAAATAGCACCGCTGGGGGAAAACCTCAGCGGTGCTTTGCTTTTAAGCCCGACCACCTTAGCGCTTGCTGTAGCGAGGAGCTTTGCGAGCTCGCTTGAGGCCCACCTTCTTGCGCTCTTTCTCCCTCGGATCCCTGGTGAGGAAGCCACCTTGCCTAAGAATAGGCCGAAACTGGGGGTCGTAAAGAGTCAGCGCCCGAGCTATCCCAAGCCTTATTGCTCCAGCTTGCCCCGATATTCCCCCTCCCTTCACCCTGACCGTTACGTCTACTTTCCCTTCCATGCCTGTAACTTTCAAGGGAGCCAGGACGGTCAATATATCCCTTTCCCTCGGGAAGTATTCTTCAAGGGGCATATCGTTTACGATAATCTTGCCAGTTCCACCGGGGTAAAGGCGGACTTGAGCCGATGCTTCTTTCCTTCGCCCACGAGCATAATAATAACGGAGCTGCTCCTCCATATCCACCCCTCCTTATATTTCCAATCTCTTGGGCTTTTGGGCTTGATGGGGATGGTTCTCCCCAGCGTAAACCTTGAGCTTCTTCAACATTTTACGCCCAAGCCGGTTCTGGGGCAACATCCTCTTTACCGCCAGCTCTATTACCCTCTCCGGATGCTCGGCCAGCATCCTGCCCAAAGGTATCTCCTTTAACCCACCCATGTAGCCTGAGTGGCGGTAGTAGATTTTATCCGTAAGCTTCTTCCCAGTAACCTTTATTTTCTCCGCATTTATGACCACAACGTAATCGCCGCAATCCAAATGAGGGGTGTAATAAGGCTTATGCTTGCCCCTCAGAATCTTAGCTATTTCCGAGGCAAGGCGTCCCAAAGTTTTGCCTGCCGCATCCACCAGGAACCACTCCCTCTTTATTTCTTCCGGTTTAGCCATGTAAGTCTTCTGCCTCAATTTCCACCTCCTTCAGGGTAATTTACTCGCACAAGGCAAAGGCCACAAGCTGGGACAGCTGGGCCTGAAAGGCTTATGTCCCTGGCCTCCAAAATGGCTTTAACCTCTTCCGGGGGGATTTTGCCCTGCCCAACCCGGAGCAAAGTCCCAACCATCAGCCGAACCATCCTCTTAAGGAAAGCGTTCGCTTCTATTTCAAAGTGCAAGAAATCCCCATCCCTCCGCCAATCGGCTCTGTAAACCCGGCGAACAGTGTTTTCCCCTTTAGTAGGGGAGCCGAAGGAAGCAAAGTCGTGCTCCCCTATCAAGTAAGATGTAGCCTTCTTCATCGCTTCAAGGTCCAATGCCCCTGGGAAATGGTAGGCAAACCGCCCCCGCAAAGGCGAAGGCCAAGGCGTGTTCAAGATGGTATACCGG
>CAZPWR010000169.1:0-12299 GCA_964590555.1 uncultured Anaerolineae bacterium
CCCAGCGTCCCATCCGCAGCATCTTTGAAGAACTGGGCTTCCCTCTGTGTCGGGAGCGGAAGTGTGGCCGTCCCGAGCATCCGTATGAGCACGTGCGGCCGGAGGCGCTTACGTTGGAGCAGGTGCGGGCGGCCTCGCCGGACCGGTTTGAGCTGGCCCGGGTGGTCTTTGACGTCCTGGGGCTCACGGACGAGGAGCGCCTGCAGGTCTACCAGGCAGTAGCCCAACTGGTAAAGGATCGGTTGGTCAAAGCAAGGAGCGTATGAATATGAGCACAGAAACCCGCTGGGTCAATCCCCTTGTCCTCCGCTGGGCACGGGAGAGGCTAAACCTCACTCCCGAGGGGGTAGCTGATGCGTCCAAGAAACTTGCGCGCCAGCATTACGTGCCCATATCTGTAGAAGAACTGGTGAGGTGGGAAGAGGGCGTGGGAGAAGAGCCCACGCTGGCCCACTTGGAAACCCTGGCGGAGATATACGTCTGCCCCGTAGGATGGTTCTTCCTGGACGCCCCGCCCGAAAAGGAATTGCCATTCAGTCTACGGGGAGCAAGGGAACATCGCACCTTCAGCGCCTCAACCCAGACATCCTTGGAACGTTTTCGTGAACTGACTCGCTGGACAGTGCACCTAATCCAGCAACTGAAGCAGCCGTGGGAAGTTCGCATTCGTCCCCAGGAGATTTCCCCTAATATCGCCGAAGTGGAGAAATTGGCCCAGGAGTACCGGCAGCGCCTGGGCTGGACGGATACCACGCGCCAGGCAGTAGCACCCGACCCCCGCGAAGCATTTAAGTGGTGGCGCCGAGCGATTGAAAGCTTGGGAATATTCTGTTTTGAACTACCTTTGGACCCTCAGGAGGCTCGCGGAGCTTCCCTTTGGTATGAGGGGGTTCCCTTTATTTTGGTGAACCATGAGGATGCGGAGGCGGCCACAGGCCGGATCTTCACCTTGCTCCACGAATTTGCCCATCTCATTAGCGCCGAAGGAACTTTCGTCTGCGACTTTGGCGAAGAGAACCATGAGCCCTTCGCCAACCGCTTTGCGGCCAGAGTTCTTCTGGCCCCCCAAGAGCTGCTACAGTCCTTGGAAAAACTTTTAGGCAAAATAGAACGGCGCGAACATTGGAGCGATTCCTTCTTGGATAAAGTCCGCAAGCCTTTTTCCGTAAGCCGAGATGTAGTGGCGATTCTATTAGAGGAATTGGGACTGGCCCCTTCAGGTTTCTATGAGCAAAAGCGCCAGCAGTGGGCAAAAAAGAAGACTCGGGGCTGGGGAGGACGCCGCCCCACCAGGAATGAGCAGAAACTACAAGAGGTCGGATACTCCATGTTCCGCCTCCTGGAACAGGTTTCCAAAAGGCGGGATTTCCCATGGATGGACGCGGCCCTAATTCTGGGGATGAAAGTTGAAAAACTGGAAAAGTGGCTTCAATGGGCCCGTGAAGTAGTTAAGTGAGACAGGCAGATGGGCTCTACGGAACTGTACGTCACCGATGCGAATGCGCTCATCCAACTCTGCCGGCAATTTGGTAAAAAAGCCATCCGCAAATTGCGTACGATGGCAGAGGAAAAAACCTTGCGGGTGCCAGAAGGTGTCGTCCGGGAAATTCTGAGAGGAGCAGACCAATTAGCCCGATTCGTGAAAAAGTACCGACCGAACTTGGAGGTGAGCTTTAAGGGCGACGCCAGCCTGATTCGTGAGCTATCCCGTATTGAGCGCACTTACGGGGACTCAATTTCAGTAGGAGACTCTAAATACCCAGGCTTGTGGAACAGTCCAGGGGGCCGAAAATCCGCCGATGCCCAGGTGATTGCTCTGGCTATTGTTTTAAGTGCTACAGTCATCTCCGATGACCGAGCCGTTCAGACGGTTTGTTCCCTGGAGGGGATACCTTGCATCGGATGGATAGAGTTCGCCGGCAGAATAGGGCTGAAGAAGCCCACGCAGCCGTCCCTATTTGCAAAGGCCTACTAATGCTCAAAGGGAGGTGCTAATGCAGATTCCCGACCTTATTGACAACGAAAGATGCCAATTAGCTGAAATCTTGCGAGGCATCCTGGCCGAGAGCCAAGCCCCCCGGATGGACGTGGTCACCGCTTTTTTCAACCTTAGGGGGCTCCAGGTCCTGGAACCGGAAATCAACCACTTGGTTTCCCTGCGCTTGCTTTTAGGCAAAGAGCAGGAGCAAGCTTTCGTCGTCGGAGAACGCTTGCTGGCAGAACTGGAAGAGGCAATCTCTCGGGGAGAGGTCACCACTGGCGAGGTCGGACGCTGGTATGATTTCCTATCTCGGGAGGTGGTAGAAATCCGACGCTACACCAAGGCTTTCCTTCACGGCAAAGCTTACATCGTACACGGAGTACCTGCCTTGGGAGCTCTGGGCATCGTTGGCTCCTCCAACTTCACCGGCGCTGGGCTCACTATCAACCGAGAACTTAACGCCGTCCTCAAGCAATCTTCCGCCGTGAAAGAACTGCAAGAGTGGTTTGATGCCCTTTGGTCGGAATCGGAAAACTACAAATCCGAACTCTTAGAACTTCTGGCGCGTTTCACCTGCCTCTACACTCCCTACGAAATCTACATCAAAATCCTGTACGAAGCTTTGAAGGACCGGCTGGAACAAGAGCTGAGCGAAAGGGGCAATCAGCCATCGCCCATAGCTCTAACGGACTTCCAGCACGACGGATACCTTGCAGCTAAAGAGATTTTGGAGAACTACAATGGCGTCCTCATTGCGGATTCCGTAGGTTTGGGTAAAACCTACCTGGCCCTTCGGCTATTGGAGGACTATGCGTACAGGCAACGTCAGACCGCCCTTATCGTTTGCCCAGCAGCGATCCGAGACTCTGTTTGGGCCCCTCTGTTGCAGCGATTTGCCATTCCCCACGAATTGGTTTCCATGGAAGAACTCGGCCGGCGAGAATTCCCCGTGGAAGAATACGCCCGCCGGTTTCGCATCATCGTTGTAGACGAGAGCCACAACTTCCGCAACCCGCATACCAACCGATGGACTAACCTCTACCAACTCATCACCAAAGCGGATGGCGAGGACAAGAAAGTAATCCTACTGACCGCTACGCCTATTAACAACACGGTTTTTGACCTCTACCACCAATTACGCCTAATCACCCGGGATGACCGCCATTTCTTAGCCCCCATAGGACTCCCCGACTTGTGGGAATATTTCCGTCGGGCTGAGGAAAACAGAGAAGCACTCTACGAAGTCCTGGAAGCGTTGGCCATCCGACGCAGCCGCCTTTTCATCCGCCAGCACTACCCGGAAGCGGAGATTGATGGCCAGAAAATCCGCTTCCCCGAACGAGAATTGCACACTGTTCACTACAGCCTGAAAAAGACTTATGGGCCCGACCTTTACAAAGCGATCGCAGAGGCGATTGAAAATTTGCTGCTGGCCCCATACCAAGTGGAAACATACCGGCGAGAATTTGTGCAAGCCAGAAAAGGAAGGATCAGGCAACTTTCTTTCTTTGAAGCCCATAAAGAACGCCAAGAAAGCCTGATTCACCACCTCCAGGAAGTGTTGGGCTGGACGCAAGAGCAAGCCCATGAGTTTTTGATGACCATCGGTCGCCAGACTGCGCTGGCCCACATAATGCGGGTCCTGTACCTCAAGCGCCTGGAATCCTCAATTGAAGCTTTGCGAATTTCCTTGCGGCGGCTCCACCGTTTTTTGGAAATGTTCTTAAAGGCGTTAGAAGAAGGAAAGCTTTTAAGCACTGAGGAATACAGACGATGGCTCCAGATAGAAGGCCTGGACGAAGCAAGCATTGAAGGGGCGGACTGGGAAGAGTTCATGGCCTCTTTGCCCAAACTCCCGGCTGAGCAGTACGACTTAGAGAGCATCCGAACTGCTGTAGAAGCTGATTTGCGCACCCTAAAGGGCATTCTGGCCGCCTTGGAATCTGAACGGCCGGATGACAAATTGGATACACTGAAGGAACTGCTGAAATCCGACCCCTTGCAGGGGAAAAAAGTGATAGTGTTCTCCTACTTTAAGGATACCGCCCGCTACCTCTATCAGCACTTGGTGAACGATCCAGATCTCCGTGCTAAGTCCATCACGATCGTAGATAGCGAAGTCAAACCATCGGAAAGAGCTGCGCGGATCCGCCGATTTGCACCCCGAGCTAACGGCGAGCCAAATATGCCCCCCGAAGAGCAGTTCAACTTATTGATTAGCACCGACATACTTTCAGAAGGCCAGAACCTCCAAGATGCCGATGTGATTATAAATTACGACCTCCACTGGAATCCCGTTCGGATGGTACAAAGAGTAGGGAGGTTGGATCGCCTCGGCTCGCCGCATACGTTGATTCATATCTATAACTTCTTTCCTGAAGAAGAATTGGAAGACTTGCTGCGTCTATTGGATCGCCTAAGCCAGAAACTGGATGCCATTAACCGTACGGTTGGACTTGACGTTTCCATCCTTGGAGAAACTCCAAACCCGAAAGATTTCAACATCCTCCGGCGTTTGGAGCGGGAGGATCCAACCACCCTCCAGGACTTGGAAGCGGAGAGCGAATTAACCATTGGGGAATTTCTAAAGCGAGACCTCCTACGCTATTTGAAAGAAGCTGGGGAAGAGAAACTGAAGCGCATTCCCTACGGAGTGGGGACAGCGCGGAAAAGTAAGGGGGGACCGCGTGGGTTCTTTGCTGCTTTTCGTAACCCTAAAACCGGGCAGCACCATTGGCTCTTTTATGATGAGGAAAAAGATCGCATCATAGAACGGCATCTGGAAGCTATCCGGCACATCCAGAGCGAACCTTCAGAACCAGCAGAGCCATTGCCCGGAGAATTTGACCCACGGCCACACATTATTAAACTCCGCCGCCATCTCTGGAACCGCATCCGAGGTGCCTATTTGAAGCCGGATGTTTTACCTTCACCTCAACGCAAGATTGTCAACTGGCTCTACGCTTTGCCCCCCTCAGCGGAACGCAATCGCTTGCTGCAATATCTATCGTCTCGCCCGTTGGCTGGGCCAGACCTCAAAGAGTTACGGCGCCTTTGGCGGGAATGTTCAACGCTACCTCCAAGCAAATTGTTGGCTCGCTTCACGGAATTCGTTGAAAGCCATCCGCCCCAACTTCAACAGCCTTCTTATTCCCAAGCTTCCGCAATACCAGAGAATGAAGAGGATTTAGAGTGCATCGCCTGGATGGTCGTCATGTGATGTACTCCAATGCAACTTTGGAACGTTGGAGACCAACATGGCCACTACCATCACCCCCTACGGGGGAGTCAACGAAATCGGTGGTTGTAAGATTCTGGTGGAAGATAGAGAAACCCGCATCTTCTTAGACTTTGGTAGAGCCTTCATCCGCTACGGCGATTACTTTGACGGCATCTTCGTACGGGAACGGAGAACCCGCGGAATACTTGACCTATTACTCCTTGGCTTAATCCCCCCCTTGGAAGGCTTGTACCGGGAAGACTTAATACCAGCCATAGATTCTACCGTCTCCTTCTGGGAGCGCTTCCGGAACAAACCGTGCTATCGGGATTTGAGGCGAGATGGGCCAGCTGTAGATGCTATAATCCTCTCCCATGCTCACTTAGACCACACAGCCGATTTGGCCTTCATATGCCCAGATATCCCGGTATTCTCTTCCCGAATGACCGCTTTTATTGCCAAAGCGATGCAAGATACAAGCAAGCCTGGCGCTCTTGGCATAGTCTATATAAACCCTAATAAAGAAGAGGAGGGTTTGCTGTTAGCAGATAGCAAACAAGGCTACATTTGGCGCCGATGGGCTTTCCTGGACGGTAAGCCCGAAGGGGAGGTAAACGCTTCAGACCCCTTTGCCAGCCCCTTAAGTTTCTGGCTCTGGCGGCCAGCCAAACAGTCCAAACATTCTCCAGAGCCCAAAATCCACAAAGAGGCGCCGCCAATTAACTTACTATGGTGGTCAGTGGATCACTCTATATTTGGGGCAACCGGCTTCGCCATAGAGACTACCTCTGGTTGGATCGCTTATACCGGAGACTTCCGCTTCCATGGGTTCCACCACTACGCCAGCAAGCGCTTCATGGAAGCTCTCTCAGCCTTACACCCTCGGGTCTTGCTCTGCGAAGGGACCTACCTGAACCTTTCAGAACAGCCGGTAACTGAAGAACAGGTCCACGATAATTGCTTAGCCGCTGTCCGAAAAGCGGAGGGCAAACTGGTAATCGCCGATTTTGCTCCACGCAACGTGGAGCGACTCTTGACTTTTCTGGACATCGCTCGTGAAACGGGCCGGCGCCTCCTTATCCAACCCAAAGACGCCTATCTCCTTATGGCAATGCACTTGGCTGACCCCAATCTGGTTCCAGATTTTACGCAGGAACCCTACTTGACCCTCTACAATGACCCCAAGGGCCGGAAGGATTTGTGGGAAAAACTCATTCGGGAAGCCTATAAGGCTAAAATTGAAGGCCCGGAAAACGTCCAGCGATGTCCAGGTGAATACATCTTAGCCTTCAGCCTATGGGATGTAGTGGATTTGTTGGACGTAGAATACATCATGGGGAAAACACCGGGAGGCGTTTACATCTACTCCAACAGCAAGGCTTACGATGAAGAACAAAAGGTTGACTTAGTGCGGCTATGGAACTGGATCCAACATTTCGGGATGGAGCCAGTGGGATTACAGCCTGTCGCCCGCGACTTGGCAAGGCGAGTGACCGAAGTAGATGTGGTTCCAGGATACCATGCTTCAGGACATGCTTCCGGGCAGGAATTGCTCCGGTTTGTGAAAGAAGTACACCCAGAGATTCTCATTCCTATCCATACCGAACAGCCCCATTGGTGGGTGGAGGAGTTGAAAGGCTTAGGAATCCGAATAGAGATTTCTAACCAAGCACAGCCAATTGGTTGCTAACAAGGCTCGCTTCTCAGCCTGCCATTACTCGGAGCACATTATTAATAGGACTTACGCAGCTGGGTGGAGGACATAAAAAGGCTGATTCCAATCGGCATGAAAAAGAGGACACACCCGCCCCCTTTGCCTTTGAGGTCAATGCCTTGTTATAATACCACCGCAACCGCAAGGAGGGGACAATGCCTGATTCGGTGATTGAAGTTAACGGATTAGTCAAGCGATACGGCCATCGGGTTGCGGTCAACGGGGTAAGTTTCTCCGTCCAAGAAGGGGAAATCTTCGGCCTGCTGGGCCCCAACGGAGCCGGCAAAACGACTACTATCTCTATCCTGGCTACTTTGCTCCCCTTGGATGAGGGAAAAGTCTCTATCTTGGGATACGATTTGGTCCAGGAGGCAGACCGAATAAAACCCTTGATCGGTTTCGTTCCCCAGGAATTAGCTCTTTACCCAACTCTGAGCGCTTGGGATAACTTGGCTTTCTTCGGGCGCATCTACGGCTTGCGGGGAAAGCTCCTCAAGGAACGCATCGCTGCAGTCTTAGAGCTTGTGGGATTGCAAGACCGCGCCAAGGATGCGGTGCGCACTTTCTCCGGCGGGATGAAGCGCCGCCTCAACATTGCCGCCGGCCTCATACACCAACCACGCATCCTCTTCTTAGATGAACCCACAGTAGGGGTGGACCCGCAATCGCGAAATTTCATCTTTGAGCACATTGAGCGACTGAAGGCCGAGGGGATGACCATTATCTACACCACTCACTACATGGAAGAGGCCGAACGCCTCTGCGACCGAGTGGCGATTATGGACGAAGGGCGTATCCTGGCTCTGGATACACCCAAAGGGCTAATTGGCCTGCTGGGCGGCGGGGTCATTCACATTGAAGTAGCGGAAGAGAACATTGAGGATGTTATGCATGCCATCCGCAACTTGCCCCACGTGCGTGCAGCTTCCTCCCAAGGCAGACGGCTCAAGGTTGAAACCAGCGCAGCTCGCCCTGCCCTGCTGGAGCTTATTGAACTCTGCAATGCCCGCGATGTACCCATACTTTCCCTGGAAATGCTTGAACCCAACTTAGAAAGCGTATTCCTGCACCTTACAGGCAAGCACTTGCGCGATTAGGAGGAGCAATGCTGAACCAAATCCTGGCCCTGGCTTGGAAGGACCTCAAGATTTTCTTCAAAGACCCTGGGGCAGTGGCTTTAATCTTTCTGCAGCCTTTTATGTTCATCTTGGTAATGAGCTACGCCCTGGCCGGCTTATTCCAACCGGGCAAAGGCCAGATTCAGCTCTTGGCTGTTAACCAGGACCGCGGAATCCAGGCCGCTGCTATCCTCCAAAAATTGGATGAAATGGAAGCCTTCAAGGTGGAAACGACCTGGGAAGGCCAACCCCTGACCAGGGAGATGGCAGAGAGCCTGATCGTTAAAGGGAAGCGCAATCTGGCCTTGGTCTTCCCACCCGATTTCTCCGAAGTCTTGGAGCAAGGGCCAGGCCCCACACTACGCCGCACCAAAGTGCTGGTCATCGTGGACCCAACTACTTCCAGCCAGTTCATTGAGCCAGTCTTAGGCACGCTACAGGGGCTGATTGAGCGAAGCATCTATACAGCGATGGTACCAAAAGGGCTTGATTACCTTTTTGAGCAGCTTGCTCCTCAGACCCCTCTTGAGCAGCGCGAGGCGTTCAAAGCCCAGGCTCAGGAAGCTATGTCCGGAGGCCTGCTCGGTGGAGAAGAGCCTGTGGTCACGCTGGAGCGAACGGTTCCGCCTGGGATGCGTGTGGAGAAATACCCCGATACCTTCCAACAGAACGTCCCTGGTTACACTATCTACGGCATCTTTTGGATCGTAACCCTTTTGGCTGGTTCAGTGCTGCAGGAAAAGCGGGAAGGGACCTTCCGCCGCTTGTTGGTGGCCCCGCTGAACCAAGCAGTGATGCTGGCAGGTAAGCTATTGCCGTATTACATCATCAACCTGATCCAGTTGGTTATAATGTTAGGGGCATCCAGCCTGCTGTTCGGGATGAGCCTGGGGCATTCGCCAGCTGGCTTAGTGGCAGTGAGCTTGGCCGCGGCAGCTGCCGCTACCGGGCTGGGGGTTCTGGTTGCGGCTCTGGCTCGCACCGAAGCCCAGGTTGGTGGCCTCACTGTCCTCTTGCTGCTGACGATGTCCGCCTTGGGCGGCTGCTTTGTCCCCCGCTTCATCATGCCAGGCTGGTTGAGGACAATAGGCCTTATCACACCTCATGCCTGGGCGCTTGATGCTTACCAGGATTTGCTGGTGCGAGGGTATGGATTCCAAGAAGTATTGCCCAAAGTAGGCGCACTGGCCGCTTTCGCACTGGCCTTCTTCAGCGTTGGTGTATGGCGGTTCCGCTTTGAATGAACTCGCCGCCTCTATTCCCCAGCCTTCGGGTTGACCACCCTCCCAACAAATAGGATGGTGCCAGTTGGCTGGTCCCGGATGAGGAAGATGAACGGGTGGTCCACGGTCAATTCCACGCTTGGGGCTGGGAGGGCTGTTACCTTTATTACGACTGCTGTCGCGGCGGCGGCTTCAGTGCCAGCTTCATCCACTGAAACAAACGCTTTGTGCAGGACTGCTCCGATGTAGAGGTCGCGGGCGCCATCCATCCCCGAAAAGTCGGCCTGGTCGGGCTGGAAGGCAGATGGCATGCCCATCGCCGCCAGCGTTCGGGCGAGGTTGAAGGCCGATTCCACGCGAAAACGAGGCATCTTTAGGGTGACTTCTTGGTACGTAAGATTGCTCAGAATCTCTTCCACGCGCTTGGCATCCAGTGAGTCCTCAAACTCCTCAAACCGGCCCATATCGGGTAGAAGGATGACCATCGCCAGTTCCTCACCCTCGTATGGCAACTCTACTGCCTGGAAACCATCTCCCTTCATGTAGCCGAATTGAGCTGTCTGCCGCATCATCGGCACCATGACTTGGCTTCCGTCCAGCAGATAAAAAGGCGCATCAGCGGTCAGGTTTTTGTCAAACGGCTCGGCCCAGGCGGCGTTGAAGTAGATGGCGTTAGCCAAAACCAGCCGGGTCAGGAAGTCAATAGCACCAGGCGGGATCAAATCCCGGATGCGACCCTCGGTCTGGTCGCTGACCCAGTCGTTGATGACTTTCCGGGCGGCTTCTGGGTCGCTCTTGAAATCAAGCAACCTCAGCCCAGCACCGTAGTTGCAGGCCAGCGTGTCCAAGAATTCGGTGAGGAACCGGAAACCCCGCTGGCCCCAGATGGCGTTGACGATGTGCAACCGGAAACCTTCGCCTTCTTTGCCTTGGCCGCGGCGGGCAAGCTCCAAATCCAGGGCATTGAAGGCCGGGTGAAGACGCTCTTGCGGCAAGGTGAAGTGGAGGACGTCCGCCATTTCCTGCTCCGTCTTGCCCCGAGCACCCGCCCAGGTCATAGCCAGAGCTATGGAGATGCTGAAAGGGGAATAGAAGAGGTTGCCGCCCTCTTCCTTTCGCAGGGCATGGTATAAGTCAAAAGCGAAGGCACTGTTACCGTGGACAAGCTCCTGCAAGTCTTGGGGAGGGACATCGGGATTGGTCACCCTCGCCAGGTTGGACTGGGCAACTTCGCTTAGTGCTGGACGCGCGCACCCTGAAGCTGGCCCCAGCAGTAAGAGGCAAATCAGCAGAGCTTGAAGAGTGGCTTTCATTTCCCCCTCCTCATTCAGAGTAAAGGCAGCGGATTCGCCACCTCCAAATTTTTAGACGCTCCAGCGGCGCTAAGAGTTCCGTTTGGGGCGCTGAAGTCGGTCTCCGCTAATCACTTAGCTTGGCGCCGCAAGCTGCACAAAGGCCTTGGCCTAAAGAAGAGGGCCATCAACGCACAGGGGAGGCGGTTCTGGGGAGGGTGAGGGCCCTGGGGCGGCACCGCGTCACGCACAGGCCACACCCTGCGCACTTCTCAGGGTCTAAGACTGCTTTCTTGTCCACCACCCTAATCGCCCCGTAGACGCAGGAAAGCTCGCACAACTTGCAGCCCGTGCACTTTTCGGGGTCCAGAAGCGGAGGGACTGGGTAAAGGCGGTACTCTTGTTCCTGGACCCTCTTCAGTGCCAGCCCCCTTATCTCTTCTACCGAGGAATAGCCATGGGAGTCAAGCCATTCCTCTATTTCCTTGGCGATTTTGCCGAAGATGGAAGGGCCTCTGAGGATGGCAGCGGTGCAGACCTGCACCGCCCATGCTCCGGCCATCATGAGCTCTATGGCATCCGTGCCCCTGAATACACCCCCAACCCCTATTATGGGCAAATCCACAGTCCTGGCGATGTCAAATATGCAGCGAACGGCCAGAGGCTTCAAGGCCTGCCCCGATAGCCAGCCGTACCCTTCTTTGCTCCCCATGAGGGGGAAGCCAGTTTCTATATCTATTGCCATCACAGGCCCGAAGGAATTTATGGCCACGATGCCGTCAGCTCCGGCCTCCTTAGCGGCCAAGGCTGCCTCCTTAACATCCCGGAAGGGGCTGAACTTCACGAAAACCGGGACTTCTACTGCTTCTTTGGCCGCTTGGATTGCTTCCATCATGGGGCGTGGGTCGTCACCGATGTAATGGGTGGAAAGCTCCAAAGCATCAGCGTACGGCTTCACCTTAGGGGCAAGCTGGGCGATATCTTCAGCAGTGTATCCTAAGCTGATAATCAAGGGCAAGCCGGTCTCTTTAGCGATGGCGTACTCACGTTCAATCCACTGTTCTGGTGGCAGTTCGGACCACAGTTCGGTGTTCAGGAAACCTCCGGGGATTTCGGCCATGTTTGGGTGCGGGACCTTAGCGGCCGTAACGGAGATTGTCTTGGCTACGAGGCCTCCGGCTCCTCCTTCGGCGCAGCGCTTCATCGCTTCTCCGTTCCAGACTGGCGGGCCGGCAGCGGGCATGACTGGGTTGCGGAACTTTATCCCGCATATCTCCACTTCCAGCTTGGCCATCTTCCCCTCCTAAGGATTAAGGCACCGGCCTGAAACCGGTGCCTTCAAGCTTTGCCCCTGGCCGGACTCGAACCGGCAGCCCACAGCTTAGGAGGCTGTTGCTCTATCCTCTTGAGCTACAGGGGCTTCTATGAAGATTTTAGCACAAATTGCCCCTTTTTAGCAAGTTACTCCTTTCCCGGCTTTTGTGGTAAAATGGGCGAGGAGGTGAAATGTCGCGCTTTCACCATTCAGGCGAAAAGGCTTTACTCTACCTTTTTGCCCGCTACCTTGAGCTCCCGCTCCTGAGCCTCAGCTTCTCCCTCTTGCGGGGGAGATGGAAGAAGTTGGGAAGCCAATCCGTTCTTCGTTGGGCTTTGGGATGGACCTTGGCAGCCCCTTTCGCCCGCTTCGCCGATACGGCCAAACCCATCCCTTTCCCACAAGTCCTGGCCTTTCTGGACCAAGTGGAAGGCCC
>CAZPWR010000170.1:0-3064 GCA_964590555.1 uncultured Anaerolineae bacterium
AGGACGGCAAGATTGATGCCTTCTTCTGGAGCGGGGCTGTTCCCACTTCCTCCATCATTGACCTGGCTTCCACTCCCGGCCTGAAGATGGTCCTTGTGCCCATAGCCGGAGAAGATGCCGATAAAATCATGGCTGCTAACCCCGGTGTCTTCCACAAGACCAAGTTCGCCGCTGGCTCCTACCCTGGCATAGATACGGACGTGGAAACCATCGGCATTACTGCGGTCTTGGTGACCATGGACACCTTCCCGGCCGATAGGCTATATCAAATCCTCAACGTAATCTTCGGAAACCTGAACGAGCTGGCGGCAGTCTGGAAGGGCGCAGCCAAGCTCACTCCGGAGAAGTCCATTGGCCAAGTCACTCCTGATGCCCTGAAGTATCTCCACCCTGGGGCTGAGAAATTCTTCAGGGAGAAGGGGGTCCTGAAGTAAATGGCCAAGCTTTGTGGGGCCTTGCGGGGGTTGGCATGCCTCTGCAAGGCCTCTTTTTTGATTCTGCTGATATTGGCTTCACTTGCCCTACCGCTTCCAAAATTTACTTTGGTTGAAGTAATAAGCCCAGCAAAGAGCTGGTTTTTCCTCCTCCGTGACGGTGAAGAAGCTTTGCTGACTTGGAAGAACTCTCTCTTCGGCCAGACGGTTGAGGAGCGGTTTGTGGCTGGAGGTGGTTACCTCTGGCTGGAAGAGGTAAAGTTTGAGGACAAAGTTTCTGGCTATGCCATGAAGGCTTCTGTGCAAGAGCTGGCAGACCTCTACCATACTGGTGGGGCTTTTGCGGTTGAAGGAGTGCACAAGCCTTTTTCTCATGTTACGTTTAGGATTGGAGCTATAGGCGAACCGAGGCTTAGGGTAAAAGGGCGAGAAATCGCTTTTAAAGAAGAGGCTGGCTTTGGGGGAAAAGTGGTGATAAGGGTAGAGAAAGCCAGGCTCATAACCCTTTTACGGGCTTCTGCAATAGAATTCGCTCATCGCCTACCCTTTTGGTGATTTTCCTCTCGTCCAAGTGCTCCATCAGAGCCAGGGCGTACTTCCGGCTTGTTCCGAACATATCCCTCACTTGAGCTACGGTTATCTTTCCCTCCTTCTCCAGCCTCTCCACTACTCTCCTGACCATTTCCCTGTAAGTTTCGGCTAAGAATACGACCTCTGGGCTGACTTTAACCAAGGTTCCCGAATCCAAGAGGGCGGAAAAGAGCTCGCTACCCAAGGTTGCTTCGCACTCAGCCACTGAAGGGGTTGCGTAGGGATTAGCCTTGAAACGGGCCAGTAGTTTTTCCACCAGCTCCTTCTGCTCAGGGGTGAACTTAACCTCGTGAGAGGGGAGTGCTACTAACCCTTCCTCTTCCCGGATTTTCCCCTCGGCTGAGGCTTTAGCCAACATTTCACCGAGCAGGCTTGGTGTAATCCTGAGCTTGCTCCGAAGCTCCTCTTTAGGCATACCTTTCCGCAATGGGTAACGTTGGTGGTAATCTTCCAACAAAGCGATTACGCTGTTGAGGAGCTTATCCCAGCCTGCTTTGGTGAGGAGATGGCCTTCTTCCCCGGCGCTTTCGGGCTTAAGGGCTACGATTTCCCCTCTTTCTACAAGCTTCCGCAAAATTTCCAAAGCTTTCTCTTTCTCCAGACCGAGGTAAGGCAAGAGGTTCTGAAAGCGGGCTGGCTCTCTGGCCCTTAGGGTGCTGAGGAAAACCTCCTCAGGTGTACCGAGGGCAAGGGTCTTGAGCTTTTCTATAACCTCCGGCCGGAAACGCCGGTGCTTCTTGCCCGGATGGGGGTCCAGGACTTTGCCCCCTCCTACCGTCACCGCTGGGGAGGGCCAGCGGATTATGAACCCGTCACCTTTCACCAGGGGTATTGGCCTCTCCAGGACGAGCTGGACGAAGGCTTCCTCTCCCGGCTCTAACTTTTCTCGGTCCAGGAGCCTTACCTTAGCCATGACCTCGGCGGAACCGCTGAAGAATTTTACTTGGGCGCTGTGGACCAAAGGGAACGGGGCATCGGCCAAGTAGCGCAGTTGAACATCCGCCAGATCGGTTGGAGTTAGCCAGCCGGGTATGGTAAGGACATCGCCACGGCTTATTTGCTCCTTATCAACCCCGCTGAGGTTTACGGCCACCCTGCTACCTGGAAGGGCTTTTTGTATCTTTTGCTTGTAGGATTGAAGCCCCCTTATTCTGGCCCGCAACCCCTGGGGCAAGATTTCCACCTCCTGTCCCACCTGAAGGCTTCCGTCCACCAAGGTTCCAGTTACAACGGTTCCGAAACCGGAGATGGTGAAAACGCGGTCTATGGGCAAGCGGGGCTTCCCCAGGTCAATCCTGGGGGGGGTTCGGCTGAGGATATCTTGGAGTGCTTGCACAAGCTGGTCAAGCCCTTCCCCGGTCTTGGCTGATGTTGGGATTATGGGTGCATTTTCCAGGACTGTTCCTTTCACCGTTTCCCTGACTTCCTCTTGCACAATCTCCAGCCACTCCTTTTCTTCCACCAGGTCAATTTTGGTCAGGGCTATGAGGCCAGCTTTGACTTGAAGGAGGTCTAAGATGGCCAGGTGCTCCTTGGTCTGAGGCATAACCCCTTCATCGGCGGCGATGACCAAGATGGCGGCGTCTATCCCTCCTACCCCGGCCAGCATGTTTTCAATGAAGTCCTTGTGCCCAGGGACATCCACAATCCCCACTTTTTCTCCGTTGGGGAGGGTGAGCCAGGCAAAGCCCAGGTCTATGGTCATTTCCCTCTCTTTCTCTTCTTTGAGCCTATCGGGGTCTATCCCGGTTAAGGCCTTGACCAGAGTTGATTTTCCGTGGTCCACATGGCCAGCTGTCCCTACCACATACATGGTCAACCCCCTATAGTTGCCGCCAGGAACTCCTGGAAAGCTGATAGCACTTTCCTCAACCATTCTTCTTGAGCCTTGCGGAGAGAAGAAATTTCTTCCCGGAGGCCACTAAGGCTTTCTTCCAAGGCTTCAAATCTGACCAAGAACTCTTTGTTTTTAGCCTCTTGGCGGTTTCGGTTTTCCTCAAGGACCATTTCTTGATTCTTCCATCGCCTTTCGGATTCCT
>CAZPWR010000171.1:0-3169 GCA_964590555.1 uncultured Anaerolineae bacterium
CCAGCTACCCTGGTAGTGAGCAGGCCTATCCCAGTGGAAATTTACGCCGACGGAGTTTTGAGGAAAGTTGAAGTTTCAGGCACCACTTTGGAGGAAGCGTTAAGCAAGGCCGGAGTAGCCGTTAAGGAGGAGGACGAAATCTTTGTCAATGGCGAAAGCTCTTCGCTCAACGTCCCCCTGGTTGCTAGGCTGAAGGCAAGCTTAGAAGGATTTGGCGTCCTTGTCCCGGTCAAGGTGCTAATCCGGCGGGCAGTTCCCGTTACTGTAATAGATGAGGGCATTCCCATTACCATATACACCACGGCCAAGACCGTGGGCGAAGCGCTCTACAAAGTAGGTCTCGTCCTCTATGCGGGTGACATGGTCCGACCAGGGCTTGATTCCCCTGTCTCCTCTGGCTTGAAAATCTACATAACCCGCTCAAAAGCCGCTGAAATCAGAGCTGATAGCCGTATTATCCGGACCAGGACCCTTGCTCAGACTGTTGCGGAACTATTGGCCCAGGAAAAGGTAGTGCTTGCTGGCCTTGATTACGTTATCCCTCACCCCGAAAGCCCTGTCTTTGATGGGATTAAGGTTAAAGTGGTGAGAGTAAGGGAAGAAATTCTAATCCAGGAAGAACCAATTCCTTACGAAACCGTTTGGAAACCCGATAGTTCCATGGAGCTGGACACAAGGCAATTGGTGCAAGAAGGGAAAGATGGCATACTCCGCAAGCGTTACCGCATAGTTTACGAGGATGGGGAGGAAAAAGAGCGCCGGCTTGAAGACCAATGGGTAGCTAAACCGCCTGTAACCAGGGTTATCGCTTACGGGACCAAGATAGTCATCCGCGAGCTGGAAACGCCTGAGGGGACGATAAAGTACTGGCGGCGCATAAGGATGCTGGCTACTTCATACACTGCTGCTACTGCTGGAAAGCCAAAAGACCATCCCCTTTACGGGATAACCCGCATGGGCCTTAGAGCCAGGAAGGGGATTGTGGCTGTAGACCCGAAGGTCGTAAACTTGGGGACCTGGGTCTATGTGCCAGGTTATGGGATTGGCCTTGCCGCAGATACAGGGGGGAAAATAAAGGGGCGCCGCATTGACCTCTGTTACGATGAGGATAACCTGGTTTTGTGGTACAAATGGGTTGACGTTTACCTCTTGGCACCCCCTCCGCCGCCGGAGAAAATCAACTGGATAATTCCCGATTGGCCTCAAGAGCGCAGGAGGCGGTGAGCAGTGGAAGCCCCTGACCCCAGAAAAATCCTCAAAGAGAAGGGGATAAGGCCACGCAAAAGCCTTGGCCAGCATTTCATGGTAAGCCTGAAGGGACTTAAGGTTATTCTGGAAGCCCTTGAGCCTAAGCCTGATGATGTGGTAATTGAAATTGGAGCTGGCACCGGTTTCCTCACACTCCCTCTTGCCTCTAAAGTGGCCAAAGTCATAGCGGTGGAAATTGACCGGCGCCTCGTGGAGGTTTTGCGGGAGCTTTGCGCCAATTTGCCCAACGTAGTAATTGTAGAAGGCGATGTTCTGAAAACAACACCCGCCGCTCTGTTGGAGCGAGGGGGATGTGCCGGAAGGCCCTACAAGCTCGTGGGCAACTTGCCCTATTACATAACTTCGGCCATACTGCGCCACTTTTTAGAGAACAAGCCGAAACCTTCCCTGGCCGTGGTGACTGTCCAGAAAGAGGTTGCCCAGAGGATATTGGCTTCGCCTGGCGAAATGAGCTTGCTTTCGGTAAGCGTTAGGCTCTATGCTCGGCCGGAACTGGTAAGCTATATTCCTGCTGGTGCCTTCTTCCCACCGCCGGAGGTTGATTCAGCGGTGGTTAGGTTAGAAATATTGCCTGAACCCTTTATCCCCGAGGAGGAAGAGCCAGGGTTCTTCTCTTTGGTTAGGGCAGGCTTTAGCGGCAAGCGCAAGACCCTTCGCAACGCCTTGAGGAGGGGGTTGAACCTTCCCCCAGAGGAAGCGGAAGAACTCTTGCAGGAAGCCGGCATCTCTCCCGAAAGGCGTGCTGAGACCCTAAGCATTGAAGAATGGCTTAAGCTTTGGGAGAAGTTGAAGGCCAAAAGATGGATCCAAGAACAAAACTTCTCATTGCTTTAGCTTTCTCGGTAATAGCTATAGTGGAAAAGCGCCTTGTGGCATTGGCTATTTTAGCCTTGCTCCCTCTGCTTGTAGCTTTTAAGCTTGGCCTTGCTCAAGCCTGGCTTCGTTCCCTCAGGCTGCTCGTTCCCATGATTCTGGTCGCCTCCCTCATAACTTTGGTCGCCTTTGGATTTGAGGTGGCCTTGACCGTAAGCCTCAGGCTTCTGGCTCTAAGTAGCGCTTTCTTTCTCTTTTTCAGGACAACTCTGCCTGAGGACCTGGCCGGAGCTTTGGTCAAGATGGGGGTTCCCTACGTTTTCGCCTTCATCCTCACCACCGCCATGGAATTCATCCCGGTAATTCAGAAAAAGGTAGCGGGGATAATGGATGCCCAGCGTTCGCGGGGGATACCGCTTGAATTTGGGTGGCGAGCTCTTCCTCACTACCTGGCTCTTTTCATACCAGTCATGGCCTCAAGCTTCTCTTTGGCCGATGAACTGGCGATGGCGATGGAATCCAGAGGTTTTGGAAGGAGAGGCCGCTCTTTCTACAGGGACTACAAGTTAGGGCGTAAGGATTGGCTTGCCCTCTCCTTGGCGGCCGCTTCCCTTCTCCTCTGGGCTTTAAGCCTCTAATGGTCGGCAAAGGCCGCGCATGGGCCAGGGTTTCCTGGTTTTTAAAGGCTGCAGTACTCTTAAGTTGAAGGTTCGCCAAGGTTTTAAGTCCCGCTCGTGGGTGGGTTGCAAAGGAAAGCCATCGGCCCCCTTTTTACCCCCCCTTCGCAGAGGGATTAGAGGGATCACAGGGGTCGGCATAGGCCGACCTTTGGCCGAAGGCCCAAGGAAGCCGATTTTAATCAGTTGTCTTAATATGCTGGGGCCAATTGGAGGTGCAAGCTCGTGGAGCTGCCCACGTTTAGAAACTGGAAAGCCTTGGCGAGCGCCAGGGCTTATCAACTCTCTAACAATTATACAGCCATGCAAGGCCTCGGTCTGGACGCGCCGATGCAGCCCTGTGTCCATCAGGAATGTATTGGAAACCCTGCAAGCGAATAACATTTATTGCCGCACACCTAATGGCATGA
>CAZPWR010000172.1:0-2990 GCA_964590555.1 uncultured Anaerolineae bacterium
AAGGTTTTGGGTCCTACTTGTGGGCGAGGTTGCATGGGTTTGCGATTGGCCCTCTTTTACCCCCCTCGCAGGGGGGTTTACGGGGGGTTGGGGCCCCCTCGTAGGGGGGTTACGGGGGGTTAGGGGTCAGCGCAGGCCAACCCCTGGCCGAAGGCCCAAAAACGAAGGTCGGCGTAGGCCGACCCCCGGCCGAAGGCCAAAAAAGGCCGATTTTAATCGGCGTGAAAAAAGAAAGCTCACTCGGCCTTAACGCCGGGGATTATGTATTGAATTTGGCGGTAAGGTTTAACTTGTTCTCCCACTTGGTCTTTGATTATGTTGCCTGAAACATGCATGAGTGTATCACCGTAAGCCGGGTCTTTATCCATGCTGGCCAGACAAGGGTAATGGTGGTGGAGCAAGCCAGCCTTCTCCGCAGCTTCGTCGGCGGATATGTCTACGAGGTTCTGGGCTACGTATCTGGCACAGCCGCAGACAGCATCCCTAAGCACTTCAACAGACTTGACCGTGCGAGTTTGGGGGTCAACTTCTACTCGCAGCTCAGGCCGGCCAAAGTAGCGGGTGAATTCGGCCAAGTAAGGATCGCTGTACTCAACCTTCTGGCGGCGACCTATCAAGTAGTGGTCGGGGGCGAGGGAACAGAGGGGCTTGGGAGTGACGCAGGTCACCCCCATTTCTCCAAGCCATTCCCGCAGCTGACGAGCAAGCCCAGGGGGAAGCCATTTCTCATTGTCCACAGCTACCAGGACCGCCTTGGCCCCCGTCATCTTGACGATTTCCGGAAGCAACTCCGCTACGCCTGGATGCTCAGCGAAGGAAAGGATTAAGTCGGCGGGAGGAAGTTCGGAAGGCAAAAAATCCCTTGGGTCATCTATAACCGGGGGCATGAAAGCTGGCGCTCGCCACACCTCAATAATCCATTCCTTGGGCCCATTAGCTCTGATGTTATTCACATGCCTCTGACCGTATTCCCCTGAGATTATGGCAAGAATTCGCATTGGCACCTCCCCATTTGTAAGCCTCGGGGGCTGCCGAAGCAGCCTCCCGAGACCTTTTCCCCCTGCACCAGGGTGCTTCAATATCTCATTATAAACCCAAATGCTTACCTGACAGTGACAAAAGTCACCTCTTTGCCTAAAGCCTGAAGGAGGAGTAAAATCCCAAAAGAGGGCTATGGAGATAAGGAATCTGAGCCGGGAAGAATTCAAGAAGCTTCAGGATGAGCTGGTAAGGATTTACCTGGAAGGATACAAAGGCCTGGAGGAATACGCTTACCGGGTTCCCTGGATGATCAAGCGGTACCTCAATTGGCTTTACAAGGGCGACCCGGCAGGCTTTTTTGTAATTGAGGAAGAAGGGAAAATCGTGGGCTTCATATCGGCTCACAGCAGGTGGTTCTGGGGTAGAGAACTGGTAGGAGAAATCCATGAGCTGGTGATTGCTCCACCCTATCGGAAAAGAGGCTTTGGAACCGCACTCCTCCGCCACACCATAGAGTTTCTCCGCTCCAAAGGAAGGAAACGCATAGGCCTTTGGGTCGGCAAGGAGAACGAGCAGGCCAAAAGGCTATACCGAAAGCTCGGCTTCCATCCCACCGATGTCTTTGACGTTTGGGAAAGGTGGGTCCTTGACGAGGCTATCCCCCAGAAGCCAAAGAAATGAGCCGGTCTAAAACCGCTGCCAATAGCTTGAGCTCCTCTAAGCTCACTCGCTCCCCTTCGGTGTGAGCCTCTGCAAGCTTCCCAGCCCCAAAGACAATGACTTCAATCCCCTTGTGGTGCAAAGGCTCGGCATCAGTCCAGCTGGGCATGCCTGTGAGCGTCGCCCTTTGGCCTAAAGCCAAAAAGAAGGCTTCTTCGGCCAATTTCACCACCTCAGCTTCAGGCGAAATCTCAAAAGGTGGGTCGGAGTCTAAAACTTCGAGGTAGCCATAATCAACTATGGCCATTTCAATGTCTCTTAGGGCTTCTTCTGGAGAAAAGGGCGGGAAGAGCTGGACATCAAACCGGATTGTGGCCTCATCGGGCACGATGTAGAGCTCGGGGTCGCCTCCTTTTATCCAATATGGCACTACCTGTGGCCAGCCTAAGATAGGGTGCTTAGTCCGCATGAAATTTAAGCCCCAGATCCGGGTTATGGCTTCAAAGGCCATGATGATAGCGTTTTCCCCTTCCCTTGGGCAAGCGCCGTGGGCCTTCCTCCCCTTGATGCTTAGCTCCAAATCCAAAGAGCCCGCTTGCGCTATCGCTATCTTAAGTTCCGTCGGCTCCAGCACTACCGCCATCTTGACCCAAGGGGGGAGGCGGAGGTTCTTGCTGCCTTCTCCTTTGCCCTCCTCATCCACGGTGAAAGCCAAAGTCAAGGGGGAGCGGTTAACCTCCAAAACGCTGAGCAGAGCAGCTATCTGGCCTTTGGCATCGGCCACGCCAGGGCCGTAGAAGAAGCCCCCTTCCTCCCGAAGGGAATACTCTTCGGCTGGAAAGGTATCGGAGTGAGTGGCGATCAAGAGGGGGCTCTCGCCACGCCAAGCCACCAGGTTTGGCCGAGAAGGGGCTATTTCCTGAAGTTCGGTCTCAAAACCAAGCTTGCGGAGGTTCTCCTCAAGGTAAAGCTGGAGGTCCTTTTCTTTACCAGTAGGGCTGGGTATTTCTACCAGAGCTTTAAGCCAATTTTTCAACCTCTTCTCCATGGCGAATCCAAGCTAAGGTCAGCATGAAAACCACGGCCAGGTCAGGCAAGAAGAAGGAGTGGTCCACCAGGCCATGGGCGATGGTCTCCACCATAGCCCCCATAAAGCCCAGGCTGAAAGCCTTCCCTTCGCCTTCCTCCATGCTCCGATACTGCCTGAACCCGGCCTTGAAGAACTCCCAAACAATCCACCCCAAGATTATAGGCCCCCCTATGCCCAGCCTCGTCCACCAATCCAAGAGGATGTTATGGGGGTGGGAGAGGTTGAACTCTTGCCAGGCCTCCGGAAGGACATAGCGGGT
>CAZPWR010000173.1:0-5416 GCA_964590555.1 uncultured Anaerolineae bacterium
AAGGGTGAGCCTGTAGGTCTTATAGCTTTAGCCAACAAACCCGAAGGCCCCTTCTCCCCTCAAGAAATTAAGATGATAGAAGCAGTTATCTCAAAGGGCGAAATAGCTCTGGAGAACCTCTGGCTTCTGGAAAGTGAGAAAAAGCGTGCAGCAAAGCTTGCAGTCCTGAACGATATAGCCCGAGCGATAAGTTCAGCTTTAGACCCTAAACTCCTTTATTCCGTTGTGCACCGGGAAATCTCGCGCTTAATGAAAGCGGAGAACTTTTACATTGCACTTTACAATCCGGAGGAGGAAACGGTTGAATTTGTGTTTGTAGTGGAAAATGGCAAAGTTAGTGAAGGGGAGAAGCGAAAGGTAATACCTGGCAAAGGGCTTACTGAGCACATAATCTTCACCGGTAAACCCTTGCTTCTTTGCGGGGATGTAGAAAGAGAACTTAAGCGCCTTGGGGTTGAGCCTATAGGCCGTCCTGCTAAATGCTGGCTTGGCGTTCCTCTGATTATAGGGGATAAAATTACAGGGGTCATGGCTGTCCAAAGCTATGAAGAAGAAAAGCTTTACACCCAAGAGGACATAGAGGTGTTACAAAGCATAGCCCTTCAAACGGCTATAGCTTTGGAAAACGCGCGCCTTTTGGAGCGGACTGACGAAGCCCTTGCTCAAAAGGTTAAAGAACTTTCCATCTTAGCCGAGCTGGATCGGGAGATGGCTATAGCCTCTTTGGACTTGGAGCGCCTCTTGCGGCTTATTGTTGATAGGGCTGTATCTTATACTGGTGCCGATGCTGGCGTTCTGGCTCTGATGGAGGAAAAAGAAGGGGAAAGGGGCCTTTACTTGAAAGCTCAAGTAGGTTACCCGCCTGAAATTGAGCAATACGCTCATACCCCTTACCCCCTTGAAAGGGGCATAACGGGCAGAGTGGTAAGGACTGGTCAAGCCGCTTTGTGCCCTGATGTTAGCTTAGATCCTGATTATGACCCTGTGAGAGAATCCACCCTCTCCCAGCTGACTGTCCCCATAATCTTGGAAGGAAAAGTCTTAGGGGCGATAACTTTGGAGAGTTCCCACTACAATGCTTTTACCATGGAGGATTTGGCTTTCGTTCGCAGTCTGGCGGACAGGGCAGCAATTGCCATAAATCAAGCCATGCTTTTTGAAGGAGTTCGCCAAGCTTCAGAAGCCAAAAGCGCCTTCATCTCTGAAATCTCCCATGAATTGCGCAACCCATTGGCCTCAATAAAAGGTTACACCGATTTAATCCTTGAGGGCAAAGCTGGTCCACTGAGTGAGCGCCAGGAAGAATTTTTAAGGAAAGTGCGCTCCAATGCGGAAAGGATGCAAAAGCTATTAGAAGATTTAAGCAACCTTTCCAAGATAGAAGCAGGTCAAATACCGTTGAACATCGCTCCGCTGCAAGTTGAAGAAGCAGTGGAAGAAGTGATAAGCATGTACCGCGAAAAGGCCGAAGAGAAGGGGTTATCACTGCAGGTAGAGGTGGAGGAAGGTTTGCCGCCTTTAAAGGCCGATAAGCTTAGGTTTACACAGATTCTTTCCAACCTTCTGGAAAACGCCTGCTCTTACACCCCTCAGGGGGGCAAGGTGACAGTGAAGGCTTGCCGGGAAGACAGGTTTATCAAGGTAGAAGTAGCGGATACAGGCATAGGCATTCCTTTTGAGGAGCAACCTAAGATATTCCAGCGGTTCTTCCGCGGCTCTCACCCGATGGTTCGGGGGAAACAGGGCACAGGCCTTGGCTTACACATAACCAAAAAGCTGGTAGAGATGCAAGGGGGTGAAATCTGGTTCCGGAGCGTTCCCGACCAGGGTACCACCTTTACTTTCACTCTTCCAGTTTGGGAGTAGCTATTTAACGGAGGCAAAAATGGCCAAAATACTTGTAGTCGAAGATGAAAAAGATATATTGGAGCTTGTGGAAATATCTCTTCAGCTTGGCGGCTTTGAGGTAATAAAGGCTACGGATGGCCTTGAAGCTTTGGAGAAGGCTTTCACCCAGGAGCCGGATTTGATTCTGCTTGATATAAAGATGCCGAAGCTTTCGGGATACGAAGTGTGCAAGAAGCTCAAAGAGAACCCCCAAACCAGGCATATCCCCGTGGTTTTCCTCACCGCCAGAGGGCAAGAGCATGAGATAAAGGCTGGTTATGAAGCAGGAGGTGACGATTACATCATAAAACCTTTCGCTCCCGACGAGTTGCCCAAGAAAGTCCAGGAAATTCTGAGAAGGTTCAAGAAATGAGTGCAATAATCATTGATGGCAGTTTGGTCCATTACGAATCCATAGGGCGTGGCAAGCCTTTAATCTTCCTACACGGTTGGCTTGGCTCCTGGCGCTATTGGATAGGGAGCATGGAAGAGCTCTCTCCATATTTTAAGACTTATGCTTTGGACCTCTGGGGTTTTGGGGATTCTGACAAATTTAAGCCAAGGTTTACCATTGAAGATTACTTGAGGCTTCTGGAAGCTTTTGTGGAAAATATGGGCATCCCCAAGCTCTGCTTGGTAGGGCACTCTCTGGGGGCAATAATAGCGGTGCGCTATGCAGTAAGACACCCAGATAAGGTGGATAAGATTGTGGCAGTGAGCCTGCCTATTACTGGTAATTCCGTTAACTTCGCCCTCTTCCAAGGAAACCGCTATTTCAGGTTCGTCCCTCCAGAGCATCAGGAGCTTCAAAGGGAAGTGCAGAAAGCCTCTTCAAAGGCTATAGAGCTTAGTGTCCATTCAATAAGAGAATTGGACTTGCGCTTGGAGCTTATTAACCTGCAAGTTCCAACCTTAGTTATTTACGGTGAGAAAGATAACATAGTGAGCTCGGAGCCTAGCATGGCCTTTAAAGACTTCAAGGCTCCTTTGCGCTTTATGGCTATTCCCGGAACTCGTCACTTTCCAATGCTGGAGGAGCCTTCCAAGTTCAATCGGCTCCTCAAGGAGTTCTTAGCCCTCGGGGTTGAACTTGATAAGTTGGAGATAAAGCACGAATGGCGAAGGAAGATGGGCTAAAGGAGGGAAAATGCCTAAAATCCAGGGCAAATACATTGGTTTGGGTTTGGCTTTTGTGGCTGGCTTCTTATTGGGTTGGCTGGTGATGGGCTGGTGGCTTTGGCCCGTCCAATGGGTGAATACTGACCCTTGGGACTTAAAGCCGGAGTTCAAAAGACATTACATCTTCATGGCTGCTGAGTCTTATGCCATAAATTCAAACCCTGAACTCCTGAAGGAACGCTTTAAAGGGTGGCCTTCGGAGGATTTGGCCGCCCTCTTAAACCAGCTTGAGAGGGAGAACGCGGAGAATACGCTACTTTTATCACGTCTGGAAGCTATCAAGTCCGTCCTTGAGCTCCCAGAGCCAAGAGTAGCGCAAGCTACACCTGCCCCTCAGGCTCCCAAGAAGGGGCCTGGTATGTTCCTTGCGCTCGGAATTATATCTGGCCTGCTGGTATTGGTTGTATTAGGTGGCCTTGCCTTCAGGCTCCTGAAAAGCCAGACCCTGAATGTGCCCATCAAACTCCCCAAGCGTCCCGCCAAACCTTCTCCCACTCCTAAAGCCCAGCCAGTAATTGAGGGAGAATACAGGGAAGTCCTTCCGCTGGTTCAGTATTCAACAGTTTATACTTACGGCGATATTCGTTTCTCCGAGTCCTTCCCCATTGAAAGTGATAGCGAATACTTAGGGGAATGCGGTATTGAGAGCGCCGAGGTGACGATGCCAGGCGACCCGCCAAGATACGGGGCTTTTGAGGTCTGGCTTTTTGACAAGAGTTCTGCTCGCACGGTGTCCAAGTTCATCGCTATTCCCAAAGCGGATGAGGCGATGTTGGCAAGCCTGAGGGCTCAATCCTCAGGGGAAGTTGTTAAGGCTAAGAAGGGGGAAAGTCTACGCTTGGAGACAGAGGATTTGGAATGCAAGGTTTCCATAAAAGATGTGGAATTTGGTGATGAAGAGACTTTTTTCACTCGCCTTACCGTAAGTTTTGAGGTTTATAAAAAGCAAGCGGCTCAGGGATGAAGTTGATTTTAAGCTTTGAGGGCCCCCTTTTCAAGCTAAGGCCTCTTTGGGCTTTTATCGCCGGTTTTTTGGCTGCAGGCAGTTCCTTTTCCCCAGCCCAATTCCTCCTCCTCCTTTTCCTTGTGGAATGGTTGATGCCTGCATGGTGGCGTTATCTTAAGGCCCTTTTCTCCGTCGATTTCCGCCCCCTCCCCCTTTCCGGAGAGGGGTTTCTACGCTTCCCTTACTCCCTCCCTGGTTCTATTGCTTGGAAAATGGCTGAGGCGCTGGGCCGTTTTATTTCTTGGTGGAGGGAGGTCTTTTGGCCTGAGCAGGGGAAGGTTTTCAGTTCCCTCCTTCTCCTTTCGGTGCTTGCTCCTACCCTCGCCCTCTCTCAAGGGACAAGGCTTTGGCCTCTCCTTTTGCTGGCAGGGGCTTTGGGCTTTGCTATGGTCCTTTCGGTCAAACGGGGTAAAGATCATTCCCTCTTGGAAGCTTTTTACGAAATCACAATCCCTTGGCTTATAGGGCATTTCGCTAACCGTGACCTTGGGATTCTCTCTTTCTCAAGCGCGGTAGCCTTCGGGCTTATGGGGTGGGGTTTGAGGGGTAAAAGCTGGGAAAAGTGGCTGATATTTGGCCTGATTTTGCTCTTAGCTTTGGCTTTCTGGTGGGCTGGGCGTTTTAATCTGGCCGGAGGGTTGGCTTGCTTGGCCTTGGGCTTTATTGGAGCTGAGGGAAGGGAGCGGGATTTACTCATCCTTTTAGCGGCGTTCCTTGCGGCTTTAGCTCTAAGGTAGAACCTGTAGTGAAGTTGGCCCAGGATAAAGTGGAAAGCGTAAGGCGATTATGCTCCCTCGCAGAAGGGTTATGGAGTCCCCGCCCCCGTTTGCGAAGGGTTTACCAGGGTTTTGGGTCCCACTCCTGGCAAGGTTACAGGGGTTAGCTGCTTACCCCCCTAATAGGCCCCTTCGCCAAGGCTGACCGGGGGCGCAAGTTATGGAGTTCCCACCTTTGAAAAACTGGGAGACATTGGGGTACAAACTCGCCGAGCTGCCTAATTTCTCACGACAAAGCTGGGACGCACCCAGGCTTTCATGAAATTTGACAAGGGCAACATTTGTCAGTATAATTTTCTAAAATGCCCCCAGCAAAAGTAGGGGCGGAAATCTCTAAGGAGGGGGTAAAATGGGTAAGCGTATCTTTGCAGTGCTGACCTTGCTCACCATCGTAGCGGGGCTTGTGGGTTGCGCGACCCCAGCTCCTACACCCACACCAGCCCCGGCAGCACCAACACCGGCTCCGGCAACACCAACACCGGCTCCGGCCACGCCTCCCCCCGCCCCGCCCACCCCACCTTAGGCTGCTCTCCCCCCCCCCCTCACCGCCCACACGGCGCAACGCACC
>CAZPWR010000174.1:0-4638 GCA_964590555.1 uncultured Anaerolineae bacterium
GTTCGCCAGATAGTAGAGGGCGTTGGGGAAAAGGCGCCTAAAAACATCCGCCTCTTCACCTTCGGCGTTGGGGACGATGTCAATACTTTCCTCCTGGATAAACTCGCTTCCGAACACAGGGGGATAAGCACTTACGTGCGGCCAGGTGAGGATTTAGAAGCGGCTATATCTACATTCTACTCTCGCATAAGTTCCCCAGTCCTTACCGATGCTGCCTTGGATTTCAAAGGTGTCAGGGTGCGTGACCTATACCCCTATCCCTTGCCCGACCTCTTTGCGGGCACACAGCTTGTAGTAGTGGGGCGATATCAAGAGGGAGGCGAAGCTACCGTAACCCTTAAGGGTAAGAGGGGTGAGAAAGAGGAGGCATTCTCCTGGGAGGCTGAGTTCCAAAAGAGGGGAGGGGAGGAGTTCATCCCCAGGCTCTGGGCCTCAAGGCGCATAGGCTACTTGATGGAGCAGATAAGGCTTCATGGGGAGAACAAGGAAATCGTAGACGAGATTGTGGCCCTCTCCCTGCGCTACGGCATTATAACCCCTTACACTTCTTTCTTGGTGGAGGAAGAAGTACTAACCCAAGAAGAGAGGGAGGAAGCAGTGAGGAAACTCATGCCTGGCTTGACTACGGTCCCGGAGGCTTCTTTCGGCGGTGCCGAGGTCCAGAAGAGTATAGTCCAGAGGAATCTCCAGGAAGCGGTGATGCCTGCTCCGTCCCCGGCCAGTGCGAAAGTTAAGCAAGTGGGGAACAAAACCTTCATCTTCAAAGATGGGGTCTGGATTGATACGGCTTTTGAGCGCCAGAGGATAGAGGTGGTGAAAGTGCCCTTCGGCGGTGAGACCTACTTCCGCCTCCTGGCCGAAAACCCCCAGCTTGGCCGCTACTTCTCCTTAGGGAAGCGAGTGGTAGTGGTGGAGAAGGGCAAGGCTTACGAGGTGGTGGAGGAAGGGGTAGAGGAGCCGGTGCAAAAATCTAACATCTTTGAGCGCCTCCTGCGCCTAATCCGCAAAGTTTTTAAACGTCACTAAGGAAAGGAGGGGGTTACGGTCAGACAAGAGCCGTACCTCCTCTTTCTACCTCATCAGGGCGCCCACGACCAATCTGGATTCCTACCCCCGGCGTTTAGATTGGTCATCCCATGCGTTAGCGCTGTTTCACCGCTTCCATCCACGTTGATGACAAAGATATCCCAATTGCTTCCTTCAAAGCGGAAGTGAGAAAGGTAGACGAGTTGCTTACCGTCCGGCGACCAGGAAGGTGCTTGGTTACCTAAGCCACATATTCGTGGATGCGCTGTTAACTGCCGCACTTCTGTGCCATCTGTCTTCATGATGTAGATTTCATCTGCGCAGCTTGCCAGACGGCCATGAAATGCGATGTATTTCCCGTCTGGCGACCACCTGGGGCAATGCACGGGGCCGGCCTTAGTCGGGTCTGGAACCAGTAGCGGGCGCACGTCGGTCCCATCCGCATTCATGACGTAAATGCCTGATCTCCCCATGCCACCTCCGTAACTGGTGAAGACAATATGCTTCCCATCTGGCGAGAAGTCCGGGTAATCCTCAGAGATATCGGGGGTATTGGTCAGATTAGTTACCTCACTACCGTCCGCATTCATCACGAAGATATCCAGAAGCCCAGGCTTGATGACTCTGGCGAAGATTATCTTCTTCCCATCCGGGGACCAGCGGGGATGGAGGTCAAACTCGGGGCTGTTAGTCAGGCGGGTCTGATTAGAACCATCGGCGTTCATGACATAAATCTCCCAATTGCCATCCCGGTGAGAACTGAAAGCGATACGCTTACCGTCTGGCGACCAAGATGGATACATGTCATCGCCACGTGAATTGCTGATGGCGGTAATACCAGTCCCATCCGTGTTCATGACAAAGATTTCACTGGAAGCGCCGGGCACCGTCCAGCCGGTTGCATCAAAAGCGATGCGGGCCGTAGAAGGAGGCTTTGGGAAGCCAGTTGGGGTCGCTGTTGCCGGGGCTGTGGTTGGTGTCCCTCCATAGACTTGTGTGCCCTGCTGCCCTGTAGCAGGAGTTGTGGCTATTGGCAAAGCTGTTGCTTGCGTTTCAGCGGGCTTAGGTGTGGCCTTTGGCGTTAACATCCCACAGGCCAGGGTTGCTACGGCAAAGGTGGTTACCGTCAAAATAATATGGACTAATCTTTTGCTCATTTCGTCTCCTCCTTTCTGTAATCGCCAGGCCAAGCGGCCCAGTGACACTGCCCTCGGCTATTGCGAAATCCGGACTCCTTCTGCCTTTGTGGGCCGCAATAGCCTCAATCTTTGAATTGAAAACTTTTCAATATTTGCTCAAAAGTGTCGGAATAGGCTGCAAACGACTCAGGCAAAGTGTGGAAAGAAAGCACGTAAATTATCCCGCCTTTCTCCAACCAGATGTCGCGGAATTGCCACCAAGGCTCGCCCCATGGACGCTTGTACGTAATTTCGTAGCCCGACAACGCACTCTGTTCAAACCGTCGGGTTGATGCATCCCGAACTTCAGGGATTGCCGTCTGATAAGCCTGTGTGAATCGGCTTTCAAGAGCCTGTCCTTCGGCCAATGGAGAAAAAGCCACCGCAAAGAAAGCCTTCCCCTTTCCCCGGCCAGGAGGATGCTGTATCATTACGAGCGTCCGCACACCGAGGCCGTAATACTCCCCTGAAGAGGCAGATTGCCCGAAGGCTTCTTCCATCGTTTGCCAGCCGGCTGGGATAGTAAAAGTGAAAGCTTCGTGCTCGTAAGTGCGTGGGCCGGTAGGAACGCAGGATGCCAAAAACAATAGCCCGAACAAAATCGCTACCCGTTGCAAAGTAGACATCTCTCACCTCACTTAGGTCTAATGGTCAGGAGCAGGCTAAGCTGAGGCCTTACCCCTTGTTCTTCTGGCGGCCGTAACGTCGCATCACCACGGATAATCCGGTTATCAGCCCTGCCATTATCAAGCCTAAACAAAAGCCCGGATAACAAGCCTTTACCGGATCAAAAACCACCTTGCGTATAACTGGGCGGTAAGGCTCATCGCTGGCCGCTTGCTGGAGATAGAGGTCGTCATCCACATTGCCGTAGCTGTGAACCCAACCACGCAATTTGGTGACGTAATAAGGCCGCTCGGCCAGCAAGGCATTCAATTCTTTCCCCTCAGTCGCCACCGATTTGAGGGTCAGCTCTCCGGCGAATTCAGGCTTAATGCGAAGCTTAGCATCGGCAATTTCCATCCGGTGTTCGGCCAACACGTATATAAGCACCTCTATCGGCTCCGGCGATTTCACCAGCGAAGTAAGGCGCATGGGATAGACAGGCCGTTCCGCCTTAAAGGACAGCCACAGGGGCTGGACATCTCCTTCCAGCTTCGCTGCCTCACCGGGCAACGCACGGGTGGCCACAAAATACCAACCTTCTTTCAGGTAAGCCTCCAGAATGGCCAAACCCTCTTCCGGAAAGGTGTAACCGTTTTTGTTGAGCCATCTCAGCAAGGCGTCCGGCTCTTCAGTGGAGAGGACAGTGACATCGTACACGCCCACCTGTTCACGGCTCAGCACTTCTACTCTGCTCTGTTCAGCTCCGGGGGCAAGGAGGATTATCGGGCAAAGCAAACATGTGTATGTGGTCTCAACATTTGGCTGGGTGAGGTCACTTAGCTGGGCGAACCATTCGGGGCTGGCGATCTTCGCTTGGGGGATTGAAGGCACAGGCACCACCCAAGCTGCCTCAGGGCTCGCACCCAAAAGTTTTATGGAAAGGATGAGCTCCTCGTGTTTTCTTTCCTCATCATAGACGATGATAGCTTTCTGCCCAGGCATTTGCACATCGGCCCAGCGGCCGTGAGGTGGAAGAGGAACGCCGTCGGCATGAGCGGGAGGTGGGGCAAGGGCGAGGGAAAGGGGTGCAATTGCTCCCAATGCAAGGGCCAACCGCTCGCGATAGCTCATGATTTGCTCCTCCTCAGCAGGCAATAAGCCGCAGGTTGCCAGTGAGAAAAGTGCATTGCTTATGCCTGCTTTAACAATCTTGACCGGCTCGTCCGCAACTGGGGCAAAATTTAGGCATCTGCCTAAACTCAGCTTCAATTGCGGCAATCTAAGCGGTTACTCCAGCGCTAAAAACAGCATAGCATGAATTTTGAGTTTTGTCAAATTATGCAGGAAGGCTTCAGAGTTTCCCAGTTTTTTAGCAAAGTGGTTGCTTTTGGCCGCAGGATAAGGCGGAAAGCGTAGGGCAACTATGTTCCCTCGCACGAAGGTTATGGAGTCCCCGCCCTCGTTTGCGGAGGGTTTGCCAAGGTTTTAGGTCCTACTCCTGGCGCTGGGCCCTCACACCTTTTGGGGGGCTGAGCTCCCTCTACTCCCATACCCCCTCGCAGGGTGGTTAGGGGGGTCGGGGGGACACCCCCCGCTCCCCCCGGGAAGGAGCGGGGTCCCCTCCACCCCCCTACCCCCTTCGCAGAGGGTATAAGGGTCGGCGCAGGCCGACCCTTGGCCGAAGGCCAAAAAGGCCGATTTTAATCGGTGTGAAAAAGGCAAGCCCTGGGGCAAAGCGCTCTGTTTTCTCACTCCTTGTGGACTATGGTATAATTTTCCACACCTTTAAAAGGAGAAAAGCCTATGGCTTTGAATGCCCCTTTCTGGC
>CAZPWR010000175.1:0-2295 GCA_964590555.1 uncultured Anaerolineae bacterium
TCCCAAAGGTAAAATTGAGGATAGAAGGCCAGGAGAGCATAAGGGATTGAGGGGTCAAGCGTAGCAATGTAGCGCGCGATCTTACCCACTTCTTCCGCATCTACATACCCTGGTACCAAGAGGGTGCTCACTACTACCAAGGGAGGCTTTGGCCTTTCCGGAATTCGCTTGGCCGCCCGAGCCAGATTCTCAAGGGTCCGCTTGTTGCTGGAACCTGTAAGGGCTATGTGCAAATTCTCATCCCATGCCTTAACATCAAACTTTATGCACCCACCAGACCTAAGGGAAAGGTCTACTGCCTGGTCCAAAAGCGCAGGATGCATTGAACCGTTTGTCTCCCAGCATATCCTTACCCCTTTCTCCGTTAACTTCCTTGAAGCTTGCAAGGCATGCGGCATCTGAGAGGCGGGGTCACCACCGAAGTAGCAGACGCAGAAGGTATAAGGGTTGGCCAGGGAAGCCAGCTCTTCAGCCGAAATGCCCTTCTCCTTCAGGGGCGACATACCCCGGAAATGCCAGTTTTGACAGAATAGGCAATTATAAGTGCAGCTTCCGTAGAAGACGGCCAAGTTGTGGTAACCGTATTGAGTATGGCCAGGACAAACCCAATCGGCCACGCAGTTGGTGGGAAGGGGGTCGCGGTACCAATGGAGCAGCCCTTTAGAAGGAGAGCCGGCTAAGGATACAAGTTTGCCGTCCTGGTTTTCCCTGAGGCCACAGAAGCCCTTGCCCCCTGGCGGAATCTGGCATTCGTTTGCGCAAAGTGTGCATTTTAATCCGGAAGGGTCCTTCGGGGGAGCCGTTGGAAGGCCAAAATGAAGCCTGGTCTCAGCATGGGCCTGAAGGATGAGGGGAAGGGTTTCGTCAGGATAGTTTCGGATGCAATCGGCGCAGAAGCCAATTGCTGAAGCTATGAGCAGGGAACGGCGCCCACACCGCAGGCATTCTTTAAGGCTCAATTTCTTCATCACTACACCTTTCCGAAACCTTCAACAAATTGGCTTTTAGGAAAGGGATTTCCTTCTCCAAAACGCGTACGAGCTCACTCATCCGGGCTCTTTTGGTTTCGGCAGCCCGAGGGCAGCGGTTCTGGTCCACCATTAAGCCAGCTTTTTTGGCGAAGCTTATTATCTCCTTCTCTTCAACGTAAAAAAGGGGGCGGATTATAGTAATCAGCCCGCCGAAGAGGGAAACCTTTGGCTTCATGCCCTGAGGTCGGCCGTGAAAGAAAAGGTTAAGGAGGAAGGTGGCCACAACATCATCGGCATGGTGGGCAAAAGCTACTTTCGGGTAACCCAGCCGATGAGCGGCTAAGAATATGGCCTTTCGGCGGTTCCAAGAGCACCAAAAGCAATTCAAAGGGTCTTCATCGGGCTTTGTCCCTTCCTTTAGGCTTATGTGCTCAAACACGTAAGGTATTCCTTCCCTTTGGAAAATGCTTTCCAAAACTTCTTTCGGCACCCCGAAACCGTAATCGTTCTGGATGTTTATGGCGATAATCTCGTAATTCTCCGGGGCAAAAAGCCTCCTCCAATGAAGAAGATGAAGGAGGGCAAGGCTATCCTTGCCCCCCGAAACCGCTACTGCTATCTTATCGCCTTCTTCTATGAGCTTATGCTCTCGGATGGCTTTGTTGACCTTTCTCAGCAGGAAGTAAGTTGCCTTACGGATTTCCGGCTGGTTTAAAAGGCTCCCTTCCGGCACTCTCATTTCATGAAGCTGGCCATGTAATTGGCCAAATCGGCAACCCTGAGGCTGTAAGTCCATTCGTTATCGTACCAAGCCAGCACTTTTACCAGGTTGCCGCCCATGACCATGGTGTTTTCCGCATCAATGATGGAAGAGTATTCGTCCCCCTTGAAGTCCAGGGAGACCAACGGTTCCTCTTCCACCCTCAAAATCTTAAGGCCCTGTTCCTCCCATTTCTTCTGCCAGCGCTTGTAGGCCTGGTTGACTTCTTCAGCTGAGGTTTCCTTTTCCGTGAGCACAACCAGGTCTATTACTGAGACTGTGGGTGTTGGGACGCGCAAAGCGATGCCGTGCATCTTGCCTTTGAGTTCAGGGATTACTAAGTGGATAGCTTTGGCCGCGCCGGTGGAGGTGGGGATTATGTTAAGAGCTGCAGCCCTTGCCCTGCGCAAATCCCTGTGGGTGAGGTCCAGTATCCGTTGGTCATTGGTATAAGAGTGGGCAGTGGTCATCAGGCCTTTCTGTATCCCGAACTCTTTGAGGAGGACGTAGACTGCAGGAGCCAGAGCATTGGTGGTACAAGAAGCGTTGGAAACGATGTGGTGC
>CAZPWR010000176.1:0-17365 GCA_964590555.1 uncultured Anaerolineae bacterium
CCGGAGAAACGGCGCTACGACCGCTCCACCTGGACCTACCAGACCGATGCGGACGGGAAGCCCCTGCGGGATGAGACGCTCCAGCACCCCCAGTGCGTCTTCCAGATCATGAAGCGCCACTACGCCCGCTACGACCTGGACACCGTCTCGAGCGTGACGGGCATCCCCAAGGACCTCCTGGAGAAAATCTACAAGACATACGCCGAGTCGGGCCAGGCAGGGAAGGCTGGCACCATCCTCTACGCGATGGGCCAGACGCAGCACACCGTGGGTTCCCAGAACGTGCGCGCTCTGGCGATTGTCCAGTTACTCTTGGGCAATGTCGGCATCCCCGGCGGCGGCGTGAACGCCCTTCGCGGCGAGTCCAACGTCCAGGGCTCCACGGATATGGCCGTTCTGGCTCATATCCTTCCTGGCTACCTGCCTATCCCCACTACAGCGGATGTAGACCTCAAGACCTACATTGAGAGGAAGACCAAGCCGGGCGGCCCCTGGTCGGGTGGGTACTGGACCAATGGCCCCAAGTTCCTCATCAGCTTGCTGAAGGCCTGGTGGGGCGACCACGCCACCCAGCACAACGATTTTGCTTATGACTACCTGCCCAAGCCCGATAGTCCGATCAACCACTCCTGGATCCCCCTCTTTGAGGCGATGTACGCCGGCAAAATAAAGGGGCTGTGGATTATGGGCATGAACCCGGCCGTTTGCGGCGCCAATGCCCGCTTTGAGCGGGAGGCGCTGAAGAAACTGGAGTGGATGGTCGTCCAGGAAATCTTTGATACAGAGACCACCTCCTTCTGGCGCGCACCAGGCGAGGACCCATCCAAGATACAGACCGAAGTATTCGTCCTACCCGCTGCTGATGCAATGGAGAAAGCTGGCAGTGTCGTCACCAGCGGGCGGACTATCCAGTGGCGGCCCAAAGTTGCCGAACCCCCGGGCGAGGCCAAACCCGACTACCAAATCATCAACCTCATTGCTCTCAAACTCAAGGAACTCTATGCCGCTGATCCAGGCCCGTTCCCTGATCCCATCCTCCACCTGAACTGGGATTACGGGCAGGAACTGGACATTGAGAAAGTGGCCCGCGAGATCAACGGCTACGCGGTGAAGGACGTGAAAGATGCCGAAGGAAATATCCTGGCGAAGGCTGGCAGTATCCTGACCACCTTCGGCCATCTCCGGGACGATGGCTCCACCGCCTGCGGCGCCTGGATCTACACCGGCTACTTTGCCCCGGCTCCAGACGGGTTCGGCAACATGCTGCCGGCAGCCAAGCGGCGTAACTCCGTTTACGACCCTGGTGGCCTGGGGATCTACCCCTACTGGGGCTTCTCCTGGCCGGCCAACCGCCGCATCCTCTACAACCGCTGCTCCGCTGACCCCAATGGTAAGCCCTGGTCAAAGGATAAGGCGCTCATCTGGTGGGATGAGACCCAGAAGAAGTGGGTTGGCTACGATGTGCCCGACTTCCCTGCTACTAAAGCTCCCACTGACCCCGGCGGCCGCGATCCCTTCATCATGCGCACCGACGGCAAGGGCGGGCTCTTCGCTGCGATGAACGAAGGGCCGCTTCCGGAGCACTACGAGCCAGTGGAGTCCCCGGTCAAGAACGTTTTCTCCAGCCAGCAGATCAACCCGGTCATCAAAATCTGGAGGACGGACGAGGGGAAGGACATCGGCGACAACTACGGTTCACCTGATAAATTCCCAATCGTGGCCACAACGTACCGGCTGGGGGAGCACTGGCAAGCCGGCGGCATGTCCCGCTGGTCGGACTGGCTGGTGGAAGCACAGCCGGAGATGTTCGTGGAGATGAGCCAGGAACTGGCCGCCGAGAAGGGCATTAAGAACGGGGATAAGGTGAAAATCAAATCGGCCCGCGGGGAAATTGAGGCCATCGCCATCGTGACCGCCCGCATCAAACCTCTTAAGGTCAACGGCAAGACCATCCACGTGGTAGGGCTGCCCTGGCATTGGGGTTGGAAAGGCCTGACCTACGATATGGGCGTCAAGGACATGGTCCAGGGCACGGCCAACTTCCTGAGCCCGCACGTGGGCGATGCCAACACGATGATCCCCGAGTACAAGGCCTTCCTGGTAGATGTGGAGAAGGCATAGGAGGTGGGAAATGGCAAGGCTGGCAATGCTCATAGATACATCCCAATGCGTGGCATGCCGCGGTTGCCAGGTCGCTTGTAAACAGTGGAACGACCGGCAAGGGTGGCTCTACTCCCGCACCCGCAACCGAGGCTCTTACGAGAACCCACCAGACCTCTCCCCTCACACCTGGACCCGCATCAAGTTCACCGAGTACGAGGGGCCTGATGGCTTCCGCTGGCTCTTCCTGAAGGAAGGGTGCATGCACTGCGGCGACCCGGCGTGCGTGGCCGTCTGCCCCACGGGGGCACTGAAGCAACATCCCAGGGGCTTGGTCACTTACGAGCGGGAACTGTGCAACGGCTGCGGCTACTGCGCCCAATTCTGCCCTTTCCACATCCCCCGGCTGGAGGTCGTGAATCCCCTGACCGGCGAGGCCAAGTCCTCCAAGTGCACCTTCTGCCAGGACCGGGTAACCAACGGCCTGCTTCCGGCCTGCGTCAAGACCTGTCCGGCGAGGGCGCTGGACTTCGGCGACCGGGACGAGATGATCGCCAAGGGACAGGCAAGGGTAGAAGCCTTAAAAGCACGAGGATACACCCAGGCCAACCTCTACGGCGTGGACCAGGTGGGCGGTCTGGGACGGCTGTACGTCCTGATCGCCCCGCCGGAGGCCTACGGACTGCCGGCCAAGCCAGAGTATCCGGCGCTGGTCAGTGTCTGGCAGAAGGTCGTCCAACCACTGGGAGGAGCAGCCATCGGTGCTACAATCTTAGGCATTTTGGGCGCTTTCTTCCTTGCCCGCCGTAACATCCGCATGGAGGAAGTGAAATGATCGTCCAAATAAAAGGTAAACCGGAATTTATCCAAATCCAGTGGGTCCCCAGGTACACTACTATGGAACGGGTGGTCCACTGGTTCCACACTGCTACTTTCACCCTCCTGGCCATCACTGGCATGATGCTCTTCTTCCCATTTCTCCAACCCTTGGCCCAGGGCCAGGCTGGCATAACCTTCCGGTTAATCCATCGGGTTGCGGCGGTTATCTTCGGTTTAGTACCCATAATCTACCTCATCATACAGCCTCGCCGCTTCCTGATGCACATAAAAGAGTTCCTACCCAAAAAAGAGGACATAGGCTGGCTTAAGGCCGTCCCCGCTTACTACCTAATGGGCAAGCACGAGGCTATGCCGCCGCAGGGTCGCTTCAATGCTGGGGAGAAACTCAACGGGCTAATTACGATAATCGCCTGGCTCGTCTTCGGAATTACTGGCCTCCCAATGTGGTTCGGCAAAGGCGTAATCCCGCCCGAGCTTTTCCGCTGGCTGGTTATATTCCACGATCTGGCCATGATCGTTTCTGTGAGCATGTTCCTTGTTCACTTCTACTTGGCAGTGGCACACCCGTTAATGTGGGGCGCTCTCGTAAATATGCGCTTCGGAGTGACCTCGGTAGAGTACCTCGCCGAGCACCACACCAAGTGGTTCTATGGCCCGAAGCGGGCGATGGAAATTTGGGAGGCAAAGAAGCGGGAAAGCGTCCATTAGTCAGGGGAAGGAGGGAAAAATGGCCAAGATACTTTTAGTGGATAATGATCCCGGTTTCGTTAACTCAGCGCGCCGGGTCTTGGAGAATAAGGGGTACGAAGTAATGACGGCGGCCAGCGGGGAGCGAGCTTTGGCAGTAATGCGCAAAGAAAAGCCAGCCCTTGTACTTCTGGAAATCATGATGTCTTACGTCTTGGAAGGGCTGGATTTGCTCCGGGAGATGGCCAATGATCCGACTTTGAAAGATATACCTGTGATTGTAGTGACTTCGCTAAAAGGGACCAAAGTAAAGGCAGCACAGCCTTCAGAAATTTATGCTGCTGTGGATGAGTGGCTCCAGAAGCCTGTAAGCCCGGACCAACTTCTGGAGCGGGTGGAAGAAATGCTTAAAGTGAAGGCTGCATAGAGCCTCTCCCTGCGGCCGATTGTGGATACCCCCCTCTCACACCCTCTCACAGCTTGCGGAGAGGGGGGTATCATTTAATTCCACCACGCTTAATTCTGCTTGGTCCAGCAAGGGCTCTACCCCGCCATTTTCAACACTCTGCGGGACACCCTCTCCGCTCACCGCAACATCTCCGGCGACGATGATTCCAATCGCCTCATCGGGAGCCAGAACCTCCCCGAGATACCCGATGGGCTTGGGAAGAAGCAAAAGGCCGAGGTTGTGTTCTTTGTCGGATGCGTTTCCTCATCCCTCAGAGCGCCGTTCAAGTGATGGAGAAAATTGGATTAGCGCCGATTTGATTCTATCTTGTGATAAAGGGGTTGGTCACTGCACTATGCGAAGCCAGGCGCGTGGGTTTTTGAGAAATGGCGGCCCTTCAGGCCTGAAGCTCTTTTCCAACCAAGTAAGCGGGTTTACCGCTACCCCATTTACCCTAACTTCCCAATGAAGGTGAGGGGCAGTGGATAGGCCTGTGTTCCCCACTTTGCCTAAAAGTTCTCCCCTCTTAACCTCTTGGCCTTCTTTCACCGCTATCTCCGAAAGGTGGAGGAAACCACTCATCACGCCAGCTCCGTGGTCCAGGACGACCATTTTCCCTCTTAAGACAAGTTCCTTTGCCAGGATGACCTTTCCCGGCGCCGGAGCATAGACAGGCGTCCCCTCTTTTGCCCTGAAGTCAACCCCATCGTGCAAGCCTGAAGGGGGAGAATTGCCGTAGGCTCTCCTCAAGCCAAAAGGAGATGTTATTACTAACTCCCCTTTTAGGGGTGGGGAGAAGGGAATAAACCACAGCGGTTTGGCCGAAAAGGTGGAGTAGGCCTTTGCTACTATTTCCCATTCCTCTTTCGCTATCTCCGGCTTTAAGAGGCCCCTTTTCTCCGGAGGTAAATATAGCCTTTCCACAGGGTAATCTTTAGTGGCCACGAGTAGCTCCATCTCTTGGCAAGGGCCTGACGGGAGGCAGATTCGGAGGGGGTACTTCCCTGGCTTTGTAAGGGCATGCACTCCGAAGAAAGCCGTCCAGTTTTCCCCGTCCCGAACGAACTTCAGGGTTTGCCCCGCAAATTCCCCTTGCGGTGGGCTATTGGCGTAAACCGTCACCGATACCGAAGCCGCCTCCCCTGGCAGAAGGGGCATAGGGTTAACGCTGACATGGAAAAACGGAGTAGCAAAGCTTATCGCGGCTAAGAGGCTAAAGCTCCTCAAAATCCAGCTCATCCCCTACCTCTACTTTCTCCAGCAAGCTCGCAGGTCCTTCTAAGAAATACTGGGCCGGATAGGCTGGGAAGTAACACGGGCGAAAGGGCAAGGCCAAGGTTTTATCCACCACCTTTTTGTCCTTGTTGAGCCAGATTACGGCTATAGGGGTGAATACAAAGAACATGTGTATTCCGGAGCCCCATTTGCTTTCCTCCCCGTTCACGAAGATTAAGATCTCGTCAGGCTTGAGGGAACGGCGGAACATGAAGCCGCGAGCTTTTTCCCCAAAAGCCCGGCAGACTTTGGCTTTGTCGGTCAACTTTAGGTTTCTGGTTCGGTTAAAAACCTGAGCCAAGGCCCTCTTAGGAAGGGAAATCTTTGTAGACCCGAACTATGAGCACTTCTTCTGTCTCAGTTGTAACCAGGGCTTCTTCGGAAATATGGTAGCCAACGACCCAGAGGATTTTTTCGCCGTCCACAAGGATTGGCCACTTGTCCCGGAGGTACTGCGGGATTTTCTCGTCAATCATGAACTCATGGAGGCTTTTGGTTCCACCTTTGAGGCCCAAGGGTTTGAAGCGGTCTCCAGGCTGGCGTGGCCTAAGCTTAACAGGGGCTTTGACCTTCTTCCAGTCCAGGAAAGCTTGCCAAGGGTCGGGGTTTGCACTCCAATCGTTAGGTAACTGCGGTAAGGGAACGACGGAAGTTTCCACCTTCCATCCGCTCTCGCTAATGGGTCTCTGACCGGGGATTTCCAAAGCGATTTCTTCGGTGATGAGCGGTAAATCCTCCCAAGGAGCAAACCCTTCTTCTCCGATGAAGAAGATACCATATCCTGTGACTAAAGTTAGGCCTTGGGGGAGGGTTACTTTTACCCCGGCTCTCCTTTCCAGAACAGCCTTGCGGGCTCTTTCCACATGCTCCCATCCTATATCCCTTAGCCCTCGGCGCATCCTGCTTATAGCTTCCCTGATCGTCCCTCTCTGCATAGCGGGGTGAAGGGTTAGCCATCGGTTAAGGGAGAAAACTATGCCTTTTTCTTCCTCTCGCTCCACTACTTCGTTCCAACAGGCCTTAACCTGGTGCCGGAGGAAATCGTAATCGTCAGCAAAGAGCCTGGCCGAGCGTCTTACCACCTCTCGGAAACGGGGATTAAATGTTTCCAAGTAAGGGATGAGCTCATGGCGAAGTCGGTTGCGGAAGTAGGTGGTATCAAGGTTAGAGAGGTCAAAGCGGGGGGTAAGGCCGTGCTCGCGGCAGTAGGCTTCAATTTCTGCCCGGCTTACCTCTAAAAGTGGCCTTATAAGCCAGAGGTTGTATTCCTCCCCTCCCACTACAAGGCGGGAGCGGGGGAGCATTCCCCTCAGGCCAGCCAGCCCGGAGCCACGTACCCAGTGCATTACCACCGTCTCTACTTGGTCATCGGCATTGTGGCCCACGGCTATGGTTTTGGCATTTTCCCTAATGGCCACTTCGGCCAGGAACTTGTAGCGGGCATAGCGGGCGGCCTCTTCCAAACTCATGCTTTTCTCGCGGGCCAATGCCGGCACATCCCTTGCCTCTATGGTGCAGGGAATTCCCCATTCCTTGGCTACCTTTCCCACAAAGGCCGCATCTTCTTCAGCGGCAAGCCCCCTTATCTTATGGTTCAGGTGAGCCACGTGAAGCTTGAGGTCAAAATCAAATCTAAGGCGGTAAAGGACGTGGAGAAGGCAAAGGGAATCTGGCCCTCCGGAGACCCCTACTATGACCTTTTCCCCTGGGGAGAAGAGTCCGTGCTCAATTACAAAACGGCGGACTTTTTCTATCACTTTGCCTACATTTCTACGATCTTTATCCCTCTTTTGGCCAGCTCTTCAAAGAAAGGCTCAGGCTCTATGCACCCTTCGGGGGCAAAGGCGCCTTTCTGGGGGATTAGGCCTTTAGCTAACCACTGGGCCCCTATGGAGGCTGGGATCCCTGTCAAGCGCCCCATCCGGTCTGCTACGCCATAGCTTATGGTTTTAGGCTGGCCGTCTTTACGGCCTTTAACCGTAACCCTGGCCCCGGAGCAGGCCACTCCTCCCACGCGGAAAATTCCTTCAATGGAATGGATCAGCTTAGCCATCCTTTCCATTTTAGCCGGGGTATCTATAAGCTTGAGGGCAGCGAATACCTCCAGGATTTTATTGTTCCAATCGGGGATGAGGGCGCCCTTAAGGGTTACGGTCTTGGCTTTTATGTAGCGAGGGATGGTTATGGGCTCTGGGTGACCGCAGTGGAAGACCTTGACTTTCCCCAAGGGCGCTGGGAATTCCACTGTTTCTTTCCCTGAGGAGGCCTTAACTTTGACAAGTTGACCATTTATCCAGGATGGGACCTCACCGGTGGAGGCATAGAATACGTGCATTATTACTGCCAGACCTTTTGAATCGGATGCGCTTCCGGTCCAAGCTATGTTGATTTCTTCTACCTCATCAAGCTGGCGTGATGCGTGCTTGGCCAGGACATTTGTTATGCCTGGGGTCCAGCCCAGGCCTGTGATTATGGTTATCCCGGCCTGGCGAGCAGCCTCATCCAAGGCCAGGATGCTTTCCACTGGGCCGTAATCATCGCAAATGTCTACATAATTAACCCGAGCTTCCAGGGCTGCTTTAGCCAGAGGGAGAGCGAACTTGTAGAATGGGCCGATACATCCTACGGCAGCGTCGGCCCCTTCAAGGACTTCTTTCAAAGAAGTGGGGTCAGTAGCGTCTACGAAGGCTGCTTTGGCTCTTTCTCCCAGCTTAGAAGCCATTTCTTCGGCCACTTTTACCCGATAATCGGCGATGACCACTTCGGCCTCGGAGGTCTGGATAAGGTCGTGGACCACGTGGCTTCCCATGTCGCCGCAACCGCCAAGGACTACGATTCTCATCGCGTTCCTCCTGAGTTGAGTTCAAATCCATTATATCATCAATGTAGGGAACGAGCAATCGCCGATTCATAGCCTTGTTCCACCCCTTTTCCCCGGCGAATTGGTGGCGCTCTCTGCAGAGGAGTATCAGCCGGTTAAATTCAGCCTCTTGGGGCCTTCGCCAACCAAGAAAGGCCTCAGCCGAGGCCGGCGCTTGGGAGCAGTTATCCTGCCGAGGCCGCCTGGAGGCGCAAGCTCATGGGGCTTCCCACGTTTGGGAAGCTGTAAAGCCTTTACCTTTTGCGCCGATTAAAATCGTCCTCTCCAAGCCTTCGGCCAAAGCTCAGCCCCGCCGACATTGAATCTTAAGCATTTTCAGCGTCGGCGAAAGCCGACGCCGGCGCTACATGTGCCCAGGAAGGCTGATTTCCAATCGGCGAAATCAAGGCGGCAGCTTAGCCCGATAAAATCGGGACACACCTGCCTTTTGCGTTACGGCCTCCCAGGTTTTCACGACGGGGGGCCGATGGGCAAACTCAAGCCTCGGTCAACCCCGCTGCTTAGGACCCGAAAGCCATCAATTTACAGGCATTTGTGGGCTGCTTCAGTGCTATCTTGGTCCTTGGCTACAACTTGCTCAGAACGATTTCCAGCTTGTAATCCTTGCAGTCCCGCTTGCTTCCTTTCTCAAAAAACTGGAAAGCTCCGAACACCCTCAGTTTGACAAAAGACGGCTTGTGTGCTAATATTCCCTCCAAATTTTAAAGGCTCTTTCAAAAGCGAAGTTATCCGGGCGCCCTTATCAAGAGGGGTGGAGGGACCGGCCCTGCGAAGCCCCGGCAACCAGAACCGGCCTCAAACCGGTTCCAGGTGCCAATTCCGGCAGTATGCCCCCAGGCATTACTGGGAGATGAGGGTGGAATCCGGTGGAGATTTCCCCCCTCCCAGGGGGATTTTTTGTTCCTTTCGGGCGCCCTATAGCAGGGTGCCCTCAATTTTTTAAGGGGGGAAGAAAAGTTGCGCACGATTGAATGGCACAACGGAATCGTAAAGCTTATAGACCAAAGGCAATTACCACACCGCTTGGTGATAGAAGAATGCACGGACCATTACCAGGTCGCCCAAGCCATCAAAGAGATGCACATCCGTGGAGCGCCGGCTATCGGGGTAGCTGCTGCCTTCGGCCTCGCTTTGGTGGCCTTCCACTCTAAAGCTTCCTCCCCCCACGAACTCCTCAGAGAACTGGAAGAGGCAGCGCTTGTCCTTCGCAGCACCCGCCCCACAGCCGTGAACCTCTTCTGGGCTCTGGATAGGGTCTTGGCTAAAGCCCGCTCTAACGAAAGCGACCTGCCTTCGCTCAAAGAGGCAGTTATCGCTGAGGCCCTCCTCATAGCTGAAGAAGATGTTGAGACAAACAAGAAGATGGGGGTTTTCGGAGCTACGTTGATTAAGGACGGCTACAATATCCTTACCCATTGCAACACCGGGGCCTTAGCTACAGTGGATTACGGCACTGCCCTCGGGGTAATAAGGACTGCGTGGGAACAGGGTAAACGTATCCATGTGTGGGTAGATGAAACCCGCCCCCGCTTACAAGGGGCTCGCCTCACGGCCTGGGAACTCAAGCAGCTCGGGATACCAGCTACCTTGATAGCCGATAACGTCGCTGGCTTGCTCATGCGCCAAGGCAAAGTAGACATCGTCCTGGTAGGGGCGGATCGCATCGCTGCTAACGGCGATGTGGCCAACAAAATCGGCACTTATAACTTGGCCGTCTTAGCTCACCACCACGGCATACCCTTTTACTCCGTAGCCCCTACCTCCACTATTGACCTCTCCATCCCCTCCGGTGAACACATCCCAATTGAGGAAAGGGATGCCATGGAAGTCACTCACATAGAGGGTATACCCATAGCACCCGAAGGCTCCCCAGTATACAATCCAGCCTTTGACGTAACCCCTCACAACTTAATCACTGGCATAGTGACCGAAAAGGGCATCGTTTACCCGCCCTTTGACTTAAACTTGCGCCGTGTTATGGAGGATATGTAGATGACTTCCCTGATTAAAGCCGGCAGAAACACCTGGCTCCTGCGTGGAGGCTCAAACATAGGCTTCATAGTAGTAGAAGGCAAAGCCTTGATAGTGGACAGTGGCCTGGATAAAGATTCGGCAAGGCAAGCAGCGAAGGCCTTAGAGGAGCTCGGAGCCAAAGCCCACGCCCTCATAATCACCCACGCCCACGCCGATCACTTCGGCGGAGCGGCAGCCTTGAAAGAGAGGCTTGGGGTTAAAGTCTTTGCCCCCAAGTTTGAGGCGGCAATAGTGGAAAACCCAATCCTTGAACCCCTTTGGCTCTTCGGAGGAGCCTCGCCCGTGAAACCTTTGCGCGGAAAATTCACCCTGGCCAAGCCTTGCCCAGTGGATGGGCTGATTGAAGAGAGCACTGTTAACCTGGAAGGGATTGAAGTCAAAATCCTGCCCCTTTACGGCCATGCCCCAGGGCAAATAGGCCTGGCCTTTGAAGACTCTTTCTTCTGCGCTGACGCCTTCTTCCCCCTTGAAACCCTATCCAAGCACGGCATCCCCTATTGCACCGATATGGATTCGGCCATCGCTACTTTGAAGAAATTTGAAGAAAAAGCTTGGCCATTTGAGTGCTTCCTCCCCGGTCACGGTAACACCCTCAAGGACCCAGCCCCTTTGGCCGAAGCGAACCGCAAACGCTTGGAGGAAATAAGGGATAAAGTGCTGGATTTACTTAGTGCCCCTTGCGATGAAGCTACAATAATGCGCGGATTGGCCTCGGCTCTGGGCTTGGCCTACCGGGATTTACCCCACTATTACCTCTGCCGGACCACCATGTATTCAGCTCTCGCTTCACTGGAAAGGGGCGGGATGGTAGAAGCCTTCATTGAAGGAAACAACCTCTTATGGCGGAGGGTCTAATGGATAAAAGCAAGCTCCTCTGGCAATTAACCACCGTAGGTAGCCTTCCCCACACTGAAGTAGGGGAAGCCTGGGCTATCATCCTGGAAAACGTCCACGCAGTCCCCAACTGGCCCCAACTTCCACGCCGTAGCTTCTTGGAAAACATGTACGTCCAGTTCTCCGAAAAGTTCCCCGGCGTAGTCCTGGACTTGGAAAACCAGCGGATTTACGTAGATAGAAGCAAGGAATTGGAGCCGGAGCTGGAGGCCCTCTACATCGCTTACCTTGAGAATGACCTGGAGCACGGAGCCATAAGCCCAGATTATGCCCAAGGCTTAGCCACTGCTCACCAATTCCTATCGGGCCATCCTTTAGTGGCAGTGAAAGGCCAGGTAACAGGGCCAGTAAGTTGGGGCCTGAGCGTAGTTGACCAGGATAGGCGCCCAGTCCTCTACGATGAAGTTTTGGCCGAGGCAGTAGCCAAGCACATCCGCCTCAAAGCCGCCTGGCAGGAAAAGGAGCTCAAGAAGATATCCCCTAACACCATAATTTTTGTGGATGAACCCTACATGGCCGCTTTCGGGTCTGCCTTTGTATCCCTGAGCCGGGAACAAGTCATATCCCTTATAGAAGAAGTGCTCTCCGGGATAAAAGGCCTCAAGGGGGTCCACTGCTGCGCCAATACCGATTGGTCCATACTCCTGGAGACTTCAATAGACATCCTCAACCTTGATGCCTACGGCTACGCTGAGAACTTGGCCCTTTATCCGGAAGAGGTAAAGCGCTTCTTAGAGCGAGGGGGGATAATCGCTTGGGGCATAGTTCCCGCCAGTGAGGAAGTGCACCGTGAGACCCCCGAAAGCTTGGTAGCCAGGCTTGAAGAAGCCATATCCCTCTTGGTAAAGAAAGGAGTGCCCAGGGAAGCCATCCTTGCCTCCTCCATGATAACCCCATCTTGCGGGACAGGCTCCCTCAGCCGAGAGACAGCGGAAAAGGTGATAAAAATGGCAGCCGAAGTGGCCAAAAGGATTCAAGATAAATACCTTTGAGGAGGTGTAAAATGAGGAACATCCTGATAGAAGCACTTAAATCCGTCCCGGTGGAGGAACAGCAGGTAGAGCTTGTGGAGCGTAAAGGCACAGGCCACCCCGATTCCATCTGCGATGCCATAATGGAAGAGGTCTCCATAGCCCTGTGCAAAGCTTACACCGAAGCTTTCGGCAAAATCCTCCACCACAACATAGACAAAGGCTTTTTGGTCGCCGGAATCACTGAGCCCAAAATCGGCGGGGGCAAGGTCATAGAACCTATGAAGCTCATCTTCGGCGATAGGGCAATTTACGAATTCCAAGGGAAGAAAATCCCCGTAGGAGAAATCGCCATTGAAACCGCCAAGAGTTGGATACGCAGGAACCTCCGTTTCGTTGACCCCGAAAGGCACGTTTTATACCAGAATGAGATAAAGCCTGGTTCCCCAGAGCTTGTGGACATCTTCGCCAGGGAAGTCATCGGTGCTAACGATACCTCCGCTGCTGTGGGGTATGCCCCGTTGACTCAGACCGAGCGAATCGTCTACGAAGTGGAGCGCTTCCTTAACTCGCCGGAGTTCAAGGCTCGTTTCCCTGAATCGGGCGAAGATATAAAAGTGATGGGATACCGCTACAACCGCCACCTTACCTTGACCATCGCTATGGCCTTTGTGGATCGGTTTGTGGAAAGCGAGGCTCAGTACTTTGCCCGCAAGGAGGAAATAAGGGAGGCTATAAAGGCCTTTGTGGAAAGCAAGAATTTGGACTTTGACCAGGTCAACATTGACCTCAACACCCTTGACAGCCCAGGGCGTGGGGAGGCAGGAATGTACCTAACCGTCTTGGGCACCAGCGCCGAAGGCGGGGACTGCGGACAGGTAGGTCGCGGAAACAAGGTTAACGGTGTTATCGCCTTGAACCGCCCCATGAGCACCGAAGCGGCCGCTGGTAAGAACCCGGTAAGCCACGTAGGCAAAATCTACAACCTTTTGACCCATCGCATTGCTGGGCAGCTTTACCAGAAAGTAGAAGGGATAAGGGAAGTATACGTCTGGCTCTGCTCCCAGATTGGGCGGCCTATAGACCAACCGCTTATCGCCTCGGCCCAACTCATCCTCAAGCCTGGAGTTGAGCTTAAGGCCATAAAGGGGGATGTGATAGCCATAATTGAGGAGGAATTGGCTAACATCTACGATTTCACTGCGGCCCTCTCACGGGGAGAGTATCCGGTTTGGTAAAAGGCCAACAATCAAGGGGACACATCCTTGCCAAAAGGCTTGGGTGTGTCTCCTTAAAATTTTTGTGCGAAGGGCAAAGGGATTTTTTCCCGCCCCTGTTTGCTGTGGGTTTGCCGAGGTTTTGGGTCACACTCGTGGGCAGGTTTTACAGGAGTGAGCTGTTCGCTCCCTTTTGTTCCCCTCGTAGGGGGTAAGGGGGGTTTGGGGGCATATCCCCCAGGCCCCTTGCCAGGGGCTTCAATCCCTGCCCCCCATACGGGGTCTTTCTCGCAAAGGGGTAAAGGGAAAGTTCCGCCTCCCTCTCCCAACCTAACTAAGGTCGGCGTAGGCCGACCTCCGGCCGAAGGCCAAAGGAGGCCGGTTTTAATCGGCGTGAAAAGTTTTTCCCACCCCCATTTGCCGAGGGTTTGCGAGGGGTTTCGGGGCCCACTCGTGGGCGGGCTACTGTAGTTTGCAGCTCGCCCCTTTTTGGGGGTGGGGGCACGGGAGGCAGCATAGGCTGACCTCTGGTCAAAGGCCAAAAGGGGCTGATTTCAATCGGCAGGAAAAATTATTGGCCGATGAGACCTACTTCCGCTACGTAGCTTTCGTAATTCCACCCTGAGGCATAAATTTGGATAGAGTTAATGTAAGCCGGGCGAGTGTCCTTCAAAAGCTCCATGAGGTTTCCCGTCTCATAGGGATACCAAACCCCAGCCGGTATCTTTTCCCCATTCAAAATCGGCCACTTGAGGCTGGGATCGGGCTCTACTGTGTAAAAACCGTGCACCCAAAAGCGGTCAAAGCCGTAAATGTCTCTGTAATTGAGCCGAACCATCAAGGGGAACTCGGAGCTCAGGTACCCTCCACCCGGCAGACTTTGGTAAATGATTTTGACATCAAAACGCAGGTTCAAATACTCGTAATCCCGCACGTCTTTCCCTATCATCTGAAGGACACCGGTTTCAGTGTGGATTCCGTCCTCTCCGTAGCGGTAGAAGCGGAGCACTTTGCGCCCCTTCTCCTCTACAACCGAAACTTCCCCGTCCCGAATGTTGGGGTCATTTTTGTAAAGAACTACTTGCCAATAGGGGAAGAGCGGTTCGCTGAAATCGCCATTTTTAATCAAGTTGTGCGCAGCCGGCAGAGGAGGCACAGGAGGTTTGCCCTCCTCCACGATTGTGCGTTGCCCCTTGAACAGGGTTACCAATTCCTCCCCCGACCCGATTAAGGCTTTGCCATCCCTTACCGCTATTTCGGTGCTTCCACTCATCACTTCCACCGAATAGCTCCCTTCTTTGAATAGGACCGAAGTGTGCGGGGTCACCACTTCAAAATAAAGAGGCCTGTCTTGATGGGAGACCACCACGAAGCGAACTCTCCCTTCTTCAACCTTTACTCTTATGAAGTGAGGCTTGGGGCTCCAAGAGAAGCGAGGGGAACGCATCTTGTCAGCTTCAACACGGGCTTTGCCGTAAACTATGGCCATGCTCCCGTCAAAAAAGGTTATGATTGCCCTGGATGACTCATCGGGAGCTTCTACAGAACTTCCTTCCCTTAACTTCCGGCCTTCAGCTACCCCCAGAGGTTCAGTGTAGGGGGATTCCTTCACGAAAATGGCGCTTCCCACCACCGTAATGGCCGCTTCGCGAGAAATGGTGGCATTTATTATGTACCAGCGGATGGAAAGGGGTATCCCTACCGCTAAGAGGCAAAAGATTAGGAAAGAGGTTATGAGGATGGCCCAGGCAATGCGCTCTATATTCTGCCTCATCAGAAGCGCACCTTAAAGGAGTCGTAAAGGCCTTGGAAGGGGAGCCATTCTGTTTCTACTTTGGTGACCACGGCGCTGGGTGGACCCCGGTGCAGGAACTCCAAAAGTCTGTTCAAAGCCTCCTTTTCCCCTTCAGCATCCACTTCTACAGTGCCATCGGGGTTATTGCGCACCCAGCCCTTTATCCCCAACTCCTGGGCCTTGAGGCGGGTGTAGTAGCGAAAGTTCACCCCCTGCACTATCCCGTAGACCTTAGCCCTAAGGCGAGCCATCTCCATAGCGCACCTCCCAAACTAATTATACATCGGCTTGTGGCCGTAAAAGCAAAGAAGGGTACTTCCGTAAAGGCGTTTATCCCTTAACTCCAAAGTCCCAAGAGGCAATTCTTCGTACTCCTTGGGGAAGATTTGCGCTATCACTAAACCCTCGGGGGAAAGGAAATTGACCTTGTCCAAGGCTAAAAGCGTCTTGGCCCAGAGGCCGAGATATTGGGGCGGGGCTAAGTAGATGATGTCGTATAACTCCGCCGGCTCCTTTTTCAAGAACCGGAAGACATCGTCCTGCACTACTTCGGCGCGGGCCTCAAGTCCTGTCCGGCGCAGGTTCTCCCGCAAGACCCTGATCACGGCCGGGTCCTTTTCCACAAAAGTCGCTTTCAATGCCCCCCGGCTTAGGGCCTCTATGCCCACGCTTCCAGTTCCGGCAAAGAGGTCTAAGAACAGAGCTCCTTCCACCCTGCCTCCCAAAATGTCAAAAAGGGCAGCCTTTACCCTATCGGTTATAGGGCGAGTTTTCCTTCCTGGGACAGAAAGCAACTTTATACCCCCAGCTTCTCCGGCAATCACCCTCATACCTTGCCCTTAAGTTTCTCGCGGCAGAACCACAAGAGGGCTATAAACCCTAAAACTTCCCCAACCAATAGTTCGGGATGCTCCCCCATAACCTCAAAGTAAGCTCTCCCGAAAGCTTGGGGGGAACCAACATCCCGCCACTTGTGGAAGCTCCAGCCTTTGAACGGGAAGAGAAAGGTCTGAGGGAATTCCCATATCCTGTCCAGGAGGAGATGACCGCTGAAGGCCAGAGCATAGGGCCAATGAGATTTATTTCTGAGGGCAGTCCAAGCCCAGACGGTGAGGTGTAAGAGTAGGGTGTGGGAAAAGAGGAGGGCGGACTTGGATTCAGGGAAGGCGAAAATTGCCAAAGGTTTATCAATTAGGTCGGGCAAGATGGAAGCTAAAGCTAATTTGGCGTATCTGAGCCGGCCCTTGATTAATCCTTTCTTGCGCAAGACGCCAAACGAGGCCAGGGTTAACCCTACGTGAGCTAAAGGGAGCATGATGACCTCACCGGACAAGGGCTATGTCAAGGGCTTCTTCCAAGGAACGGACAGGCACCACCTCCATCCCATCAAAAGTCCTCTGGCCCGCTTTAAGGGAGCCTGAGGGGACAAGACATCTTTTAAAGCCAAGCCTGGCCGCTTCGGCCAAGCGCTGGGGCATTTGCCTCACACCCCTCAGTTCCCCTACAAGCCCTATCTCTCCGACTATCGCTAAATCGGCAGCTACGGGGACATTGCGGAAGCCCGAAGCTATCGCCACTGCCACGGCCAAATCCACCGCTGGCTCCTTTATCTTTATACCCCCCACTACATTCACGAACACATCCTGGTCGGAAAGGTGCAACCCAACCCTTTTGGTGAGGACTGCGATCAGCAGAAGCAGCCGGCTGAGGTCAATCCCGTTAGCCGTCCGGCGAGGGATGGCAAAACTTGTAGGAGAAGTAAGGGCCTGGATTTCCACCAGAAGAGGCCTGGAGCCCTCCATGGTTACCGCAATAGCCGACCCTGAGGCATTGGGGACCCTTTCGGCCAGGAATATCTCCGAGGGGTTAGGGACCTCCTTAAGGCCCTGCTCCTCCATCTCAAAAACCCCGACCTCTGAGGTAGCCCCAAAGCGGTTCTTGACACTCCTGAGGATTCTGTAAGCGTGGAAGGGGTCACCCTCAAGGTAGAGGACGGCATCAACAGCGTGCTCAAGGACCTTGGGCCCTGCTATGTCCCCCGCCTTAGTCACATGGCCTACCAGAAAGACCGGGGTTCCGGTAGCCTTAGCCATTTTCAAGAAGGCATAGGCGCACTCCCTAACCTGCACTATGCTCCCTGGGGTTGATTCCAGGTATTCGGAATAAATGGCCTGGATTGAATCCACAACCACGACGAAAGGTTCCATGCGCTCAATGTGGCTG
>CAZPWR010000177.1:0-4221 GCA_964590555.1 uncultured Anaerolineae bacterium
GGGCATGTCCTCCGGCCATCCGATGGAAAGAAAGCAAAGCGCATCGCTTGGCTCCAGTGCATAGGCTCCAGGGACAAGGAGCACGATTATTGCTCCTCAGCCTGCTGCATGTACGCCACCAAGCAAGCAATAATGGCCAAAGAGCATGAGCCCGATACCTTCTGCCAAATCTTCCTCATGGACATGAGGGCCTTCGGCAAGGGCTACATGGCTTACTTCAAGCGGGCGCAAGAGGAATACGGTATACTCTACACCCGGAGCCGTGTATCTGCTCTGTTTGAAGACCCCCAAACTAAAGACATTGTGGTGCGCTACGAGGAAGCTGGCAATCTAAAAGAGGACCGCTTTGACCTTGTTGTGCTTTCGGTAGGGATGGAAATACCGGAGGATGTGAAGGAGCTGGCGCGTAAGTTGGGCATAAAAACCGACGCCCATGGCTTCGTGGAAAATTCCCTGTTCAACCCCCTGACAACGGGCAAGGAAGGGGTTTTTGCCTCCGGCGTTTTCTCCGGCCCCAAGGACATACCGTCCTCGGTTGTGGAGGGGAGCGCAGCTGCAGGAGCGGTAGGGGAAATCTTAGCTCAGGCCAGGGGAACCGAAATCGCCTTCCCAGTTTACCCTCCGGAGATAGACGTTAGCGGCCAGGAGCCACGCATCGGGGTTTTCGTGTGCCACTGCGGCTCCAACATCGCCGGCTTCCTGGATGTGGAGGCTGTTACTGAATACGCTCGCTCCCTGCCCGGCGTAGTCTACGCCACCCACAACCTCTATACCTGCTCCCAGGATACCCAAGAGCTCATAAAGCAAGCCATAAAAGAGCACAACCTGAACCGAGTGGTGGTGGCGTCGTGCACTCCGCGCACCCATGAGCCTCTGTTCCAGGATACAATCCGCCAGGCTGGCTTAAACCCCTTCTTGTTTGAGATGGCCAACATCCGTGACCAGTGTTCCTGGGTGCATTCCCATAACTGGAGGGAGGCTACGGAGAAGGCTAAGGACCTGGTGAGGATGTCTGTAGCCAGGGCTGCAAGGCTTGAACCCCTCCACATGATAGATGTCCCGGTCCGCAAATCGGCCTTGGTGATAGGAGGGGGAGTGGCTGGGATGACAGCTGCCCTCTCCCTCGCTCGGCAAGGTTTCCCTGTCCATTTGGTGGAGAGGGAGAGCGAGCTTGGTGGTAACCTCCGCCGCATCTACTACACACTTGAGGGCGAGGACCCACGCGCATTCCTGGAAAAGCTCGTAGCCGAAGTGACATCTCACCCCCTCATATCCGTTCACCTCAACACGAAAGTGGTGGAGCATTCAGGTTTTGCCGGGAACTTCTTCGCCGTCCTGGAAGGACCCAATGGCCGTCGCTTCTCAATTGAGCACGGAGTTACCATTGTGGCTACGGGTGGTAGGGAGAATAAGCCAACTTCTTACCTCTACGGTCAGCATCCGGCGGTCCTAACTCAGCAGGAGCTGGAGGAGAAAATCGCCCAAGGCAATGCCTTCCCCGGCCCTGTGGTCATGGTTCAATGCGCTGATGACTTGGCCGAAAAATACTGCTCAGGGATATGCTGTACTCAAGCTCTCAAGAACGCTCTTAAGCTCAAGGAACTCCGCCCCGATTTGCCAGTTTACATCCTCCACCGAGACATAAGGGTCTATGGCCTTAGGGAACGCTACTACACCTTGGCGCGCGAGAAGGGTGTAATCTTCATCCGCTACGATGGCGCGGCTAAGCCTGAGGTTGAACCAAGCGATGGCGTGCTAAGGGTTAAGGTGAAAGATGTGGAGGTTGGGGAAGAGTTTGAGCTTAGGGCTAACCCCTTGGTCCTGAGCACGGGGGTAGTGCCTTCCGAAGGGGTTGAGGAGCTGGGCAAAATCCTGAAAGTCCCGGTTACAGCTGAGGGCTTCTTCTGGGAAGCCCACATAAAGCTTCGCCCTGTAGACTTCGCCTCCGATGGGATTTTCATGGCCGGCGTTGCTCACTGGCCAAAGCATTTGGATGAAACCATAGCGCAAGCCAAAGCTGCAGCTGGCCGAGCGGTCACCATTTTAGCTCAAGATACCCTCAAAGTAGGCGGGGTTGTAGCAGTAGTAAGCCCGGAAAAGTGCGTGGCTTGCCTAACCTGTGTCCGGGTTTGCCCTTACAAAGCTCCTCGTATTGAGCCAACCCTGATAGGTGCTGGGGGGATAAAGGGAGCAGCTTACATAGAGCCAGCCAAATGTCACGGCTGCGGCGTTTGCGTTGCCGAGTGCCCAGCTAAGGCGATACAGCTTATGCACTACCGAGATGACCAGATTGAAGCTAAGGTTGAAGCGCTCTTTGCGGAGATAGCACAATGACCGAGTTTGAGCCTATAATCGTAACCTTTGCTTGCCATTACTGCGCCTACGGCGCTGCCGACCTGGCAGGGGTAATGCGCTTACAGTATCCTGCATCCATTCGCGTCGTAAAAATCCCCTGCACCGGCAGGATTGACGTCCACCACATCCTCACCGCCTTTGAAAAAGGCGCCGATGGGGTCATAGTAGCCGGTTGTAGGATAGGAGACTGCCACTTTGAAAGCGGGAACGTAAAAGCCACAAAGAGGGTCCAATATGCCAAGAAGCTACTTGAAGAAATAGGCCTTGACAAGGAGCGCCTTGAAATGTATTATATGTCCTCGGCCGAGGGGGCACGCTTTGCCGAGGTAGCCGCCGAGATGACTGAGAGGATAAAGAAACTTGGCCCTAATCCGCTGCGTAAGGAGGCTCAGAAATGATTATAGCCGATCGCAAGCCCTTTGAAGAGATAAAAGCCATGGTCGCGCCCTTCAACCGCATCCTTATTTTAGGCTGTGGCACCTGTGTTACCGTAGATTTTTCCGGCGGAGAAAAGCAGGTAGGGATTTTGGCAGCAGAACTTAGGATGGCCCGCCAGTTAGAGGGAAAACCCCTGGAAACAGTGGAGCACACTGTCCAGCGCCAGTGCGAGTGGGAATTCATAGACCCCATTGCCGATATGGTGCGGGGAGTTGATGCTGTCCTATCTATGGCCTGCGGGGTTGGGGTCCAAGCCATGGCCGAACGTTACCCCGATAAAATTATCCTCCCCGCCCTCAACACCGTAATGATGGGGATGCCCATAGAGGCCGGGGTCTTCGTTGAGCGGTGCGCTGGCTGTGGTGACTGCGTTCTGGCCTTAACCGGCGGGATTTGCCCCATCGCTCGCTGTTCCAAGAACCTCCTCAACGGTCCATGCGGTGGTTCCCAGAACGGCAAGTGCGAAGTCAACCCCGAAATTGACTGCGCTTGGCAGCTTATTTATGAGAAACTCAAGGCCATGGGCAGGCTTGATGCTCTCATGGAAATCATTGAACCCAAAGATTGGCGTCCTGCTGGAGGTGGCGGGCCAAGGAAAATCGTCAGGGAAGAGGAAAGACTGGAAGTAATGGAAATGTAGGCATGGATGAAGTAATCGCCCGATTGAAGGAGAAAGCGGAGGAAATATTCGGGCCATTTCCGGTAGATGTCGCTTACGTATACGGCTCGGCTGCATCTGGGACCTCGCACCCTTTCTCGGATTTGGACGTAGCCGTGGTAGTGGAAGAAGGGCATTTGGCTAAAATGAGCTTGAGGGAGCAGTTAGCCTTAGAACTGAGGATAGAGCAAACGATTGCGGATGTAACCGGCGCCAAAAATGCCGAAGTTCGGGTCGTCAACAATGCCCCCGCCACTTTGCTGGGGGCGGTCGCCTGCGAGGGGAAGGAGATATACTGCCGAGATGATGAGCATCGGGTCAGATTTGAAACTTACGCCTGGAGCAGGTACTTTGACTATAAGCCTTTTTACCTGGAAAGCCAAATGGCCTCTATAGGGCGAATTTTAGGGGAAGAGGTTATGGTAAAGCCCGAAGTGGTGAGAAACCCGCTGAATCGCTTTGATGAGACCGTGAGCAAGCTCAGGAAGCTGGCTTCGTTCCCCAAAGAGGAATTCCTGAAAGATTTCACCAAATTGGAAAGCGCCAAACACCTGCTCCAGACCGCAATCCAAATCTGCATTGACACAGCCAATCACATCATAGCCTCAGAGAGGTGGCGTATCCCAAGCGATTACGCTGATTCTTTCAGGGTTCTTTGGGAAAATGGCATAATCCCAGACGATTTCCTTGACACCGCTATCCAAATGGTGAGGTTGCGGAACCGCTTGGTGCATTTCTACATGGAAGTTGATTCCGAAGCGGTTTACTGG
>CAZPWR010000178.1:0-1549 GCA_964590555.1 uncultured Anaerolineae bacterium
CCATATAGAGACAAAGTGAAGCCGGTTCCACCCATAGCTATCCCTACCCCTAAGCCTGGCGCCCCCACTCGCATCGTAATCCCGGCCATAGGAGTTGATGCCCCAATAGTGGAAGGAGACGGATGGGAAGAACTGAAGCGAGGGGTCGGACACCACATCGGCTCAGCTAACCCCGGCGAGAGGGGGAACATGGTGCTTTCGGGGCACAACGATATCTTTGGGGAAGTCTTCAGGGATTTGGACAAGCTGAATCCAGGGGATGAGATTATCGTTTATGCAGGCGAGGTCCCCTATAGGTACATCGTGAAGGCTAAGAAGATAGTGGAGCCAACCGATGTAAGCGTTATGGCTCCCACCACCACTCCTATCGTGACTTTGATAACTTGCTACCCTTACCGCATTGATACTCACCGGCTGGTTATCGTGGGAGAGCTTTCTCAATGAAGTTCCGCTTGGCTTTCCTACTCATGGGCTTCACTTTCACCATAACGCAAGCCATCATGGTCCGAGAGCTAATGGTGGCTTTCTTGGGTAATGAGCTATCCATCGGTCTTGTTTTAGGTTGCTGGCTCATCCTGGAAGCAATCGGAAGCATAGCCATGGCTCGCTTCCTCCTCCGCTTCAGTGGCCCGCTTCTCTACCCCTTCTTGCAAGTCCTTTTGGCTCTGGCTTTGCCCCTATCTTTGCTCCTGGCTTTCTCCGTCCGAACCATCCTTGGGGCTGTGCCGGGCGAAGGCCTTAACCTATGGGTCATTTCTCTTGCCTCTTTCTTCATCCTCTTGCCGGTAGGGATAATAGATGGCGCAATGTTTACGGCCGCATCTGAAATTTTCACCCGCTATACCGGTAAAGGCGTTCCGGCGGTTGGGCAAGTCTACGTGCTGGAAGCAGTGGGAGGAATAGCCGGAGGTATACTCTTCACTGCCATTTTCTCTGGCTTCCCCTCCCTCCGAACCACCTTGCTCCTTGTAGCCCTTAACCTGATTTCAGCCCTTTCCCTAAGTGCCGAGGGTGGGAGAAAAGCCCAGGCTGTTATCCTGGCCCTTCTGGTAGTGAACTTGGCTTTTATGGTGCCAAGCATGGAAAGAGCCCTGGAACGCTTCATGATCGGGATTCAATGGCGAGGGTATGAGCTTGCCTTCTACGGAAACTCGGTTTACGGCAATGTAGCCATCGTCCGATTGGGCGAGCAGTACACTCTCTTCTCCAACGGCATTCCCATAATCACTGCTCCCTTCCCAGACCTGAATTTTGTCCAGGACGTGGCTCACATCCCCCTGCTTTTCGTCCGAGAGACCAAGCGTTGCCTGATTTTGAGCGGTGGGGCTGGGGGGCTTATCCGGGAATTGCTCAGATACACCTGGGAGAGGATTGATTACGCTGAAATTGACCCCCTTCTTTTGAAAGCCCTTCATTCTCTCCGCGTCCCATTAGCCGAGGAGGAGCTGAGTAACCCTGTGGTCCACATTCATTACGTTGATGGCCGTTTGCTCGTGCGGGAAAAGGCCCTTGATAGGAATCCACCGACCTACAACTTAATCATCGTTAA
>CAZPWR010000179.1:0-4895 GCA_964590555.1 uncultured Anaerolineae bacterium
GGCATAATCCATCCCGGCCTGGCGCAGGTCACCCAGGATAAAAATTGGCCCTTTGGAGAAGCGGGCAATGCCCCGGATGTCTTTGGCCAGAAGCTCTGGGTCTCTGTAAGCAGGCTTAAGGCGACCGTGCATCTTGCGGAAAGCATAAGCTGAGCCTCCACAGGTCCGGCAGGAGTAAGTGCAGCCTCGGCAGGTAAGGACTGCCGTTATCGGGTAGCCAAGCCAACCTTTGAAGGGGACGAAGCTAATCAGGTCGCGGTAGCGGAATACTGCTTTTACCACATAGCTGTAATCTAAAAGCACGTGATTCAAATCGGGTGGACTCCAGGTCAATGGGTTGACGTGGATTTCGCCTTTCCCATCTTTCCAGGTCAAGTTTGGTATGGACTCAAAGGATGGAGCATCTTTATCCCCTCTCAGGCGCTTCATGAGTAGGAGGACCGGCTCTTCGGTGGAGTCCCCTCGCATGACGAAATCCACCTCAGGGCGCTCAATGAGCTCCCGGTGATAGTAAGTGGATGAAAAACCGCCGAAGATTACTGGGGTTTGTGGGTGGTGCTTTTTGATTATGCGAGCAATCTCTATAGCCCCATGGCAGTGTGGCATCCAGTGCAGGTCTATCCCGAAAGCCAAAGGGTTGAGGGATGCGATAAGCTTCTCGGGGTTGAAGCGATTGGAAGCCAGCATCCTCATGGCCAGGTTTATTATCTTCACCCTAAAGCCATGGCGCTCCAGGTATTCGGCTATGGTAGTGAAACCGATGGGGTACATTTCAAAGACCGGGGTTGAGGGGATTAGGTCGCTTATAGGGCCATAAAGGATAGTCCTAAAGCGAAAGTCGTAAATGTTTGGGGGATGGAGCAAGATAAGGTCTGGATTGGGCAACTTTCACCTCCGTGCTAAGTTGGTTTTGCCCCGGGGACGGGGAGGTAGTAAAGGATTTCTTCAACGACTTGGCTTGGCTTTACCTCTTTAACTCGGGCGGAGGGCGTTAGGATGAGCCGGTGCGCCAGTATAGGTATAGCCAGGGCTTTAACATCATCGGGTATTACGTAATCGCGGCCGGAGATTGCCGCCAAGGCTTGGCTTGCTTTGTACAGGGCAAGGCTTCCCCTTGGGCTCGCCCCGAGGTAAACGTCGGGGTGCTTGCGGGTAGCTCCAACTAAATCAACGATATATCGCTTTATTTCCTCGCTTACGTACACCCCCTTGACCCCCTCCTGCGCCTCTCTGAGCTCCTCCAGGGTCACGACTTGCTCCGTCCGCTCAATAGGGTGGCGGAATTGCTGGGCTTCAAGGACTCTCACTTCTTCATCAAATGACGGGTAACCGAGGCTTATCCGCATCATGAACCGGTCAAGCTGAGCTTCTGGGAGAGGGAAAGTTCCCTCGTATTCTATGGGGTTTTGGGTAGCAAGGACCATGAAGGGGTTGGGTAAAGGGTGAGTTACGCCGTCTACCGTTATCTGGCGTTCTTCCATGGCTTCCAGGAGGGCGGCTTGGGTTTTAGGAGTGGCCCGGTTTATCTCATCGGCCAGGATTATGTTGGCCATTATAGGGCCGGGGCGGAACTCAAACTCTCCTGTCTTTTGATTGTAAACTGTAACTCCGGTTATATCGCTGGGGAGCATATCTGGAGTGAACTGAATCCGCCGGAATTGGCATCCTATGGATTTGGCTATGGCCCTGGCCAGCATCGTTTTACCTACACCAGGGACATCCTCTATGAGGACGTGGCCCTGGCAAAGGAGGGCCAGGATTACAAGGCGGATCTCCCACGATTTGCCGAAGATGACCTTCTCAACGCTTTCCTGGACTTTCCGAGCGAAACTTTCCACCTTTGTCTCCATCGCTTCTCGTTCCACCCAAATTATATAATAGGGTGCGAAAGCTTTCAAGGGCGTTATATCTATCAGGGCGCATCCCAGAATTGGGGGGAACCGGGAAATTCGTGGTGATTTGCCTGCCGGGAGCAATCCTCTCAAAAGCCCCTGCCCCCGATTTTCCGGCCCTCTCAGCCCAAATACACAAGTGAAATCGGGGCCCGCCTGGAACAAGGCCTTCCAGCTTTTCAAACGCTGGCAGCTTCATTAGCTTGCGTCTGGGGGGTGGAGGGGGCTGCACCCCTTCCCGGGGGGTGCGGGGTGTCCCCCTGCGAGGTGGTTGAAAAAGAGGGCGAGTTGCCAACTCTCGCAAACCGCCCACGAGTGGGACCCAAAACTTTGGCGAACCCCCAGCAAACGGGGGTGGGGACTCCATATCCTTTCTGCGAGGGAGCATAATCACCCTACGCTCTCCGCCTTATCCTACGGCCGAAAGCAACCACTCCGCTGGAAAACTGGGAAGCCCTCTACCTGAAATTATAACTTTGACTTTCCCGTGCCAGCTCGCTATAATGATAATGCAAATCATTTGCAAAAGGGGAAAGAAAATGGCGACCGCAAACTCCCTCAAATTGCTGGCTGATGTGAAGGCTGGAGAAAAGGTTGTCGTAAAAGAGTTGAGAGGCGGAAGGGTTTTCGCCGCGAGGGTGGCTTCTATGGGGATTATCCCCGGTGCGGAAGTAGAGGTTATAAGGAATCCGCAGCATGGCCCCATTATCATCCGCGTGAAGGGCTCCTACCTTGCCTTGGGGCAAGGGGAGGCTGCTAAGATCCTGGTGGAGGTTGAATGAGCATGAGCTGCCATCAGCCGCTAAGGTCTGGAGAAATAGCTGAAATTGCAGTAAAGCCTATGGCTGGGGAAAAGGTTCTAAAGGTTGCTCTTGCTGGGCAACCCAACGTGGGCAAATCCACCGTTTTTAATATGCTTACTGGCCTTTCCCAGCACGTTGGGAACTGGCCAGGAAAAACCGTGGAGAAAAAGAGCGGGCGTTGTCGCTACGGAAATTACCTCATGGATATCGTGGATTTGCCCGGAACTTACAGCTTAACGGCGAATTCCATAGAGGAAAGGATTGCCAGGGATTACATCGTCCAGGAAAGGCCGGATGTAGTGGTGGCCATAGTGAATGCAGCAACCTTGGAGCGGAGCCTTTACCTTTTGGCCGAGCTTCTTCTCCTCCCTTCCCCAGTTGTCCTGGGGCTCAACATGATGGATGTGGCCGAGCAGCAAGGCTACCGGATAGATGCCCAAATCCTTCAGGCCAAACTGGGTATACCCGTAGTCCCCATGGTAGCTTCAAAGAACCAAGGGGTGAGGGAGCTCCTGGATGCTGTAATCGGGCTGGTGGAAGGTCTCATTCCATATAACCCAAGGCAGCCGGAAATAAAAGAGGCCCATAAACCTATTTTGGAAAAGCTCCGTGAACTTATGAACGGCTTAGTCCCTGAGCCCTATCCGCTTGAGTGGGTGGCAATAAAGCTTTTGGAGGGAGATAGTGAGGTTACGGAGCTTGTAAAGGGCTGGGTTGATGAGGATAAGTGGGAAGAGATAAGCGCTCTGCTCAAAGGGCATGAAGATGCGATTTTGGATATAGCCGGGGGGCGCTACGAATGGATTAGGAGGTTAGTAAGGGCAGCGGTGGAAGAGCCCCGCATGGGTCCTATAAGCCTAACCGAGCGCCTTGACCGAGTGGCTACTCATCCCCTCTGGGGCCTTGTAGTTATGGCTTTAGTCCTGGGGGTCATCTTCTGGCTTACTTACACGATTGGTTCGCCCATCCAAAGCTGGCTTGAAAGTAGCATAGTGGCACCGCTGGCTAAATGGGCTTCATCTTGGCTGAATTCCTGGGGAGCCCCCGGTTGGCTCAAGGGTTTAGTGGTAGATGGAATCATAGGCGGTATAGGGACTGTCCTGTCTTTCTTCCCAATCTTAGCTGTCTTTTTCACCGTGTTTGGTTTGTTGGAGGATGTAGGCTACCTGGCCAGGGCGGCCTATGTGATGGACAGGTTCATGCACTGGATGGGGCTACATGGGAAGTCTTTCTTACCTCTTTTCATGGGCTTCGGGTGCAACGTCCCTGCGGTCATGGGTTCTCGGATAATTGAGGAGGAGAGGGCCCGCTTCCTGACGATTTTCCTTACCCCTTTTGTCCCCTGCAGTGCCCGGATGGCAGTGCTGGTCTTCCTCGCCCCCGTTTTCTTCGGTGACAAAGCCTTCTTGGTTTCCTGGGGCCTTATCCTGCTAAACTTGGTGATTTTGGCTGTGGTGGGCAAATTTGTGAACACTTTGTTCTTCAAAGGAGAGCGCTTGCCTTTCATCATGGAATTGCCCCTATATCACCTCCCGAACTTCCGTACCATTGGCCTTGAAGTCTGGCACAGATTAGCTGCGTTCCTGAAGAAAGCGGGTACAGTCATCTTAGCGGTATCGGTGGTGGTGTGGGCCCTTTCATATTGGCCTACTGGCTCCATTGAGGGGAGTTTCTTAGCCCAAGTGGGAGTCCTCCTTGAGCCTTTGGGGCGCCTCGCTGGGCTGGATTCTCGGATGGTAGTGGCCCTTTTAACGAGCTTTGTAGCCAAAGAAAATGCTGTAGCCACCTTAGGAATCCTTTATGGGGCTGGGGAAGAGGCCTTGGCTTCCGCCTTACAGAAAGCCGTTCCGTTAAGGTCGGGCCTGGCTTTTTTAGTAATAGCAATGCTCTTCATCCCTTGTGTGGCCACTGTTTCAGCGATACGGCAGGAAGTAGGTAGCTGGCGCTGGACTTTTCTGGTGATCGGATTTTACTTAGTCCTTTCCTTTGCGGTTGGAATCCTCGTTTACCACTTCGCCCCCCTTTAGGCCATTGCTCCAAAGCAGGGCAGCTTGGGTGTGTCCCAGGATTATAGGGGCCACCCCTTCTGGTTGGAGGTCTGCCAAGAAGTGGGCCTGAGATTGCAAAGGGCGCTGGAAGCGCCCTCTCCCCCGGTAGCCGGTCGGGAACCCGGGTCGGCGGGACCGGGAGGGCGACGGCG
>CAZPWR010000180.1:0-1638 GCA_964590555.1 uncultured Anaerolineae bacterium
GGCGATCGCCCAGGTATTCAAGGAGTTCCTCCAAGCATTCCAGCAATCGGTGTGGGGCTTCAAAAAGGACGATGGTACATGGCTGGCGGCTGGCCCATTCCAGGATTTCCTTGCGTTTAGAAGGGGTCCTGGGCAGGAAGCCAAGGTAGATAAAGTTATGGGTTGGTAGGCCAGAGACCACCAAAGCCGTGACTAAAGCCGAAGGGCCTGGCACTGGCACTATGTTTATACCTTCCTCAATTGCTGCCTTTATAAGTGAGTAACCAGGGTCCGAAAGGCCAGGCATCCCCGCATCGGAAATTAGTGCTACATCGCCTTTTTGCAAGGCCTTGATTAGCTCCTTTACCCTGCCCTGACCGCTGTACTCGTGGTAGCTTACTACTGGCTTCTTTATCCCGTAGTGTTCCAGGAGTTTGCGTGCTCTCCTTGTATCCTCTGCGGCAATGAGGCTAACTTCCCCGAGTATTCGCAAGGCCCTTAGAGTTATATCCTCCAAGTTCCCGATTGGAGTCCCGACAACGTATAGCGTACCCAACTTTCCTCCTCTACTTGCCTAAGATTATCCGCCTGAGCACCTCTTTGCTCTGAGGTGAGGTTACCGCCAGGATTTCATCCCCGGCCATAAGGGTCGTATCGCCGTAAGGGACTATGGTTTGGTCATCACGCACCACCATCACCACTAAAGCGTCATCGGGGATGCCTAAATCGCGGATGCGTCTTCCGTCAGCGGGCGAGCCGGGGGCTATCTTCCCTTCCACAAGCTCTACCCCTCCCCTCTTGAGGGCAAGGAGGTGGACAAGGGAAGGGATTGGGAGGGCACGCTGAATCTGAGCTTCAATGACTTCGGTGGTGGAGACTGTAACGTCCACTCCAAGGTGGGCAAAAATTTTGGCGTTGCGGGGGTTGTTAATCCGGGCTATGGTCCGCGGTACGCCGAATTTCCGCTTGGCTAAGAGGCATATAACCAAGTTATCCTCATCGTCCCCGGTCACGGCTATGACTGCATCGGCCCTATTTAGGCCGATCTGCTCAAAGGTTGAGGAATCGCACCCATCTCCAAGCCAGACGTGGTCTGCCCCTAATTCATCTATGAGGAAAGCAGCCCGATTAGGGTTCTTCTCCACCACCAGGACTTCGTGCTCGCTTTCCAGCAGGGATTTGCCTAAATAATAGCCTACTTTTCCTCCGCCGACGATAATGATATACATTGCAATCCCTCCACACACTTTTTTATGGCTTCAGCGGCCAAAGTTATAGGCGAGATGACGTTCAAGCCTAAGCTTTGGAAAATCTCGGCCTTTTTGGGGTCATCCAAGCGGGTTATGACGTTCTTGATTTTGAAGATCTCCTTAGCCACGTAAGAAGCCATTATGTTCGTATTATCGTAACCTGTAGCGGCGATGAAGAGGTCGGCTTGCTCAATCCCGGCCCGGCGAAGGACTTCTTCGTCAATTCCCATTCCTACAACTGTTTCCCCTTGGAAATCGGGCCCCAATGAAGCCAAAGCTTCCTTGTCTATATCCACTACTGTGACGGAATGACCTTCCCGGCTTAAGAGAAGGGCGAGGTAAGAGCCTAAGCGCCCACATCCTACAATGATTATTTTCATCTGATTCCCTCCTCCAGTATTTCTACCTT
>CAZPWR010000181.1:0-2191 GCA_964590555.1 uncultured Anaerolineae bacterium
CTCAGGTCAGTGACCACTAACCTCATCCGGATTGTAATCCCGGCCCTTCTGATTTTCGGTTGCAGCGGAATCCTCACCGGCCTCCTCTATTCCCTCCGGAGGTTCTCGGCCCCAGCTTTCGGTGCTGCTGTCTATAACTTGGGGATAATACTGGCGGCCCCGCTCTTCTCCCGCTTCCTTGACATCTACAGCTTAGGCATCGGTATTATGCTTGGAGCGCTGTTCCAGTTCGCCATCCTCGTCCCTTCGCTCAGGGATATACCGATAAGGCTTTCCATCAATTTGAGGCATCCGGCTCTTAAGCGCATATTGCTGCTTTACCTTCCCATTGCTGCTGGCCTTATCGTAAGCGAGGTCCAGATAGCCATAGACCGGAATTTAGCCTCAAGGACAGGCCCAAGCAGCATCGCCTGGATGGCCAATGCCACTACTTTGATTCAATTCCCGCACGGGCTCATTTCCATTGCCATATCCACAGCTATTCTCCCGACCTTGGCCCGGATTGCCCTTTCGCGGGAGAAGACTGAGGAGTTCTTGGCTACCCTCGCCTCTGGGATAAAGATGGTTTTAGCGGCGGCGATTCCAGCTACAGTGGGGCTTTTTGTGCTCTCTTACCCCATCATCGCCACCATCTTTGAGCATGGCCGCTTCACAGCCTACGATACTCAATACACGGTGCTGGCCTTGAGATTTTACCTCATTGGCCTTGTCTTCGCTTCGGTGGATTGGCCACTCAATTATGCCTTCTATGCCCGAAAGGACACCCTCACCCCGGCTGCGGTGGGGGTTCTATCGGTCCTGGTCTACCTTGTGGTTGCTCTATCTCTGATGGGGCCGATGGGTATGGTAGGGCTTGTCCTTGCTGATTCGGTCAAGCACATAAGCCACTGCCTTACGATGCTTTTCCTCCTTCACCGCAAGGTGGGGAGCTTGAGGGGGCAGGGGATTCCCCGCACGATTCTTAAGAGCGGGCTGGCTTCTTTAGCCATGGCCTTTGCTGTAACCGAGGCAATACAAGCCATCCCCCAGGGCTCTTTCCAGGGCAGGCTGACAGCCGTGTTGGTTGGAGGGGCCGTAGGGGCTGGGGTATACGTGGCGATGGCGATGTTTATGAGGATGGAAGAAGTAGAGCTGGCCAAGGAGGCGGTCCTATCCCGCTTTCGCCGCGCTTAAAGCAAACTCACGGGGTCAACTTCTATCTTCCACCCCGCAGGCAAAGCGATTTCGGCCAGGAGGGCTTGGGGGTCCGGGGCCAAGATTATTATCTGCCAGCGGTAGCGGCCACGGAGGCGGGAGTGGAAGCAAGGAACTGGCCCTATCAGCTTGACCCCCTCGCTTGAGCCTATGAGGCTTGAGAGCTTGTGGTAAAGGGCTTCAGCCTTCTCCCGGCACTCTTTCTCGCTGGAGCCCTGGTAGAGGAGCCGGGCAAGCCCCCGGAAAGGTGGATAGCCGTGGAATCGCCTGAACTCTATCTCCTTCCGAAAGAACTCTTCGTAATTGTGTTGGGCAGCTAACTCAACAGCGTAATGGTCCGGGGTATAGGTTTGGATTATGGCTCGCCCTCCCAACGGGCTGCGGCCGGCTCTGCCCGCCACTTGCATCAAAAGCTGGAAAGTCCTCTCCGCCGACCAAAGGTCCGGTAAATGCAAAGCCGTATCGGCCGAGATTACCCCTACTAAGGTTACGTAAGGGAGGTCCAGCCCTTTGGCTATCATCTGCGTCCCCACCAAGACATCGGCCTGGCGGGAGGCGAATTTCTCCAAGATTATCTGGTAGGCGTACTTCCAGACCACAGTATCGCGGTCAAGCCTGAGGACTCTGGCCTCGGGGAAGAGGCGCAGGACTTCGTCCTCCACTTTCTCAGTTCCGAGGCCGAAGTAGCGGATGTGCCGGCTGAGGCAGGCTGGGCAAGAAGAAGGAACTTGGTAGCTCCGGCCGCAGTAGTGGCAGAGGAAAGAAGGCTCCTTTGCCCTATTCCCCACGTGATAGGTCAAAGGGCCCTCGCACCGCCGGCATTTAGCCACGTAGCCGCAATCCCGGCAGATGACAAAAGTAGCAGTGCCGCGGCGGTTCAGGAAGAGGATGGCCTGCTCTCCAGCTGCAAGCGTCCTTTCCAAGGCCTCTATCAGAGCACGGCTGAAGATTCCACGGTGGCCGGCCTTGAATTCTTCCCTCATGTCCCCAATCTCCA
>CAZPWR010000182.1:0-3782 GCA_964590555.1 uncultured Anaerolineae bacterium
GCTAACGGCTTTTGTTCGGGCTCGGGAGAAGTTCTTACGATTGCAGGCGTAGGGGGCAAGGGGGTAGCGAGCGCACGGGTAGGAGCAGCCTTAAAAGCAAGAAGGTCAAGCCCGATGAGGATTATGAAGAGAGCGGCCGCCAATGCAGTGAAAGCCCTCGCCACATATAAACCCACAGGGGCTCGGACCTTCTCCAAATCCGCAGCCCTGACCACGAAGGAGCGAGGGGCCGGGACTCGTGGGATTTCCCTGGTTAGGGAAATAGCCCAACGGAGGCTTTCCCACTCCGCCTGGCACTCCCGGCAAACCCGAAGGTGCTCCTCTATCAGCTTCCTCTCCTCCGGGGATAGGTCCTTATCCCCGTAAAGTGGGAGGAGAGCTTTTACCTTTTCGTGCTTACTCTTGAACATTTGCCCACCCCTATGGTTTAAGACGATAACGTGAGGGCAAAAGTTCCTCATGCGCTAATAAGTAATCCCGCACCTTGGCTCGGGCTCGGCTCAAGCGAGACTTCACCGTGCCTAATGGTATACCGAGGGCTTCGGATATTTCAAAATAATCAAGGCCTTCCAAATCCGCAAGGACAATCACTGCCTTTTGGTCAAAGGGCAAGGTGTCTATTGCCTCCTGCACGAGGCGAGCCAGTTCGTGCCTTTCGGCATAGTTTTCAGGGTTCTCTTCGTTAACCGAAAAGGGCACACTCTCCAGTTCTCTCCCTTGAGGATAGAGTGGAACTGTCGGCTTTCTCTTAGAAGCCCTCAGGGCATCTTTGCACGCATTGGTTACAATTCGGAGGAGCCAGACTTTAAATGAGCCTCCCTTGAACTTGTGAATTGCTCTGAAGGCTTTGATGAAGGCTTCTTGGACTGCATCGGAGGCGTCGTAGTGGTTTCCCAGGATGCGGAAGGCGACGTTATAGGCAATATTTTGGTAAGCGCTTATTAAGGAATTGAAAGCCGCTAAATCGCCCTGGCGGGCTTTTTCCACCAGGGCTTTCTCCTCTTCAAACATTGCAACGAGCCCTTAGTTTTTCCCATCCACGCTCTTAAGGCTTGCCAATGGGTTGGTTCCCACTTGTGGCGGGGTTGACCCCCATACCCTTTGATAAGGGGTTCCCCCACCCCCGCTTGCGGAGAGTTCGCCAGGGTTTTGGGTCCCATTCGCCGGCGGGCTGCAGGGGGATACCTCCCCGTTTGCTTAGGGGTCGGTGCAGGCCAACCCCCGGCCGAAGGCTTAAAAGGGCTGTGAAAAACACCCCCACGCTCCCGCCAAGGGCAAAGCTTTTTAGGGAACTGTTTGCCTTTTAAAGTTCAAGGTTGAGCGATTGCTTAAAAGACAAAAAGGGCCACCCTCTTGAAGTAAAGGTGGCCCTTCGCTCCCCAATTTTACTCCCCAAAGAGGGCTTTAGCTGTCCTCCTCAGCTTCTCTACGCCGCAAACCTCGGTCTCATAAAGAGGAATTATGGCCCTTACTAAACCGTTGAACAGCTCCTCAATGAGCTTTAAGTAGTGCTCCTGCGCCGCTATCCGGTTCAGAACAAATTCCGGCGGATTCTCCCCCACCGCATTTTTGTCAATCATCATGTTGACTATCACGCCGCCGATCGGAATCCCGAAGTCCTGGAACCAGTTGATGAACCGGCGGATGACAGCTATGGGGAGAGCCTCAGGAAGGGTGACGAAGAAAAAGGCCGTTTTTTCCGGATCGGTGAGGAGAGCCTTGGCCTTGTTTATCCTCTCCCTGAAGCTAAGGAGATAGTCCATGAGCGGGTCCTTTTCCTCTTTCTTAGTGAAGGACAGGAGCTTGCGCAGAGATTGAGCCTCCTTTCGGCTTTCCACCATCTTATCCACCCAAAGGGAATACACGCTGGACATGCCCAAGAGCCGACGAGCGTTGGCCGTTGGAGCTGTATCAAACACGTAGACTTCGTATTCGTCCTTGAACATAAGGTCAACCATGTTCTCAAACATGGCCGATTCTTCAAATGCCGGGTTCATAGTGGCCGATTCCACGAACTCGTCAGCCCTGGTCTTTATGTCCGCATACTTGAGGAACCACTCAATCTTCTCCCGGATTTCCCGCTTGGAGCGCTCAATCGTGTCCTTGGTGTCAATCTCGTAGGCTATAAGGTTAGGAACGCCTTGCACGGGGGTCGGCTTCCCGAACACATCCTGGGCCAAAAGGCTTGTCAAGCTATGGACGGGGTTGGTGGAAGCCAAAAGGGTGTGCTTACCCTGCTCAGCAAACCACAAAGCCGCGGCCCCAGCCAGAACCGTCTTGCCTACGCCTCCCTTTCCTCCGAAGAAAACATACTTTAGATTAGGGTGCTCCCTCATGAACTGAAGCATATTTTTCTCTATCTTCAGCATGGCTTACCCCCTCCACTCAATCTATCTTACCGAAAAGGACTTCGGCCACTCGGTGAATCATGTCCAAACCGGTTATGTCCCGCTCAAATTCCGGAACGTAAGCTAAAACTTGGTCGCCAAACTTCTCCTTTATTGTGGCCAAGTGCTTCTTCTGCATTTCCAGGCGGTAGCGAAGGTATTCGGGTATGTTCTGGTTCTCAAGCTCAGGCGGAAGGACACGGTTGACCACGTAGCCGGAAATCGGGACCTTGTATTTGGCGAAGAGCTTTGCCGCTTTCTCCGTATCCAAAATGGCCATCTCCTCGGGGATAATCACGAAGAAGAAAGCGGTCTTCTCCCGGTCAGTTAGGATACTGGAGGAAGTGTTTATCCGGTAACGGATTTCTTGGAGCTCGCGGAGGATTTTGTCCTCCTCAAGCTCTTTCTTGCGCTGCAGGATGGAGGCAACCTTGGAGTATTCCTCCATCTCCTGCCTAAGCTTGGTTATCTTCTCAATCCATTGGTCGTAGACGGTGGCCATGCTGAGGTAATAGAGGGCATGGCCTAATGGGACCAGGTCGTAGATGTAATAATCGTAATCACCTTTGACTACAATGTCCACAACCTGGTCAAAGATAGCGCTTTCTTCCATGGCAGGTTCGGCGGCAGCGGCCTGGATATATCGCTCCACCTCATCCGGGACTTTGTCCAAGCCGTACATGTCCAGGATTTTGCGCCGTATTTCGTCTTGATACTCCTTTATGCGCTTATCCGCATCAATTTCTTGGGCGAAAAGGCCTGGGATAATCTCAACTGCCCCTTTGCCAAAAATATCCCTTTGGAATATATCCGAAAGGCTTGCCTGCGGGTCAACCGAGAATACTAAGACTTTGTACCCCTTCTTAGCCAACCAGTAAGCAGTGGCAGCGGAGAGGGTAGTTTTGCCCAGCCCCCCTTTCCCACCAAACTCAATGTACCGGCGTTCGGGGTGCTCCTCAAAGACTTTGGCCAAGCTCATCTTTCACCTCCGAGGAAGAATTTTAGGCCAGGGCATCAGTAAGGTCACGCTCCCTCAGCATCCTGCGCTTCCAGGTGGCAATTTGGGGGACAACGTAGGGCAAAATGCGTAAGGAGTAATACGGAGGCAGGATTGGGACTCCAAGCATGTCGCCCATGGTGATTAGGATGAAGAGGTGCTCCATGCTCCCCCTGGTCTTGAGAGCGAACCTGGTCATGTCGTGTCCGGCCATCCCGTAGAGGAACTCCAAAGCTGAGTCCAAAAACTTCCTGAAGCCTTTCCCCTCAGACATAGCTCACCTCCTTTAGCCTTCGGTAAAAATTTCGGTAACGTCCCTCTCCCTAAGGACGCTCCTCTTCCATGTCCCAAGCTTGGGTAACACGTATGGAAAGAGACGGAGAGAATAGTAGGTGGGA
>CAZPWR010000183.1:0-1927 GCA_964590555.1 uncultured Anaerolineae bacterium
GCCGCCCTCGCTACCGCCCTTATGGTAAGGGAGCTGAAGAGGAATGGGATAGCCCCGCCTATGAGCAAGCCTATGAACACTTGAGGCTTCACCACGTTTATGGCAAAAGCTTGGATTCCGGTTTCCTCGGTGAAGGAACCAAACAGACAGACAGCCGCGATTACTGCCGAACCTATGGCTATCCCTTTAGTTATGGCTTTGGTGGTATTGCCTACCGCATCCAGGTCAGCCAAAATCTTACGGGCCGATGGCTCCAGCCCCACCATCTCCCCGATCCCGTTGGCGTTATCGGCAATGGGGCCGAAAGCATCCATGGAGACGTTGTTCCCGGTTAGGGTAAGCATGCCTATCCCAGTAAGGGCTACCCCGTAGAAGATAAGGGCAGGCTCTCCAGCGAAGATGATTACCGAGGCTAAGATAGCAACGGCTATCACGAAGATAGCCCAGACGGTGCTTTCGTACCCAGTAGCCAAGCCGGTCAGGATTGTGGTGGCTGAGCCAGTGCGGGTGGAACGGGCTATCTCCTGCACGGGAGGGAACCTGGTGCCGGTAAAGTAATCAGTCAGATAGTTTATGACAACTGCCAAGATTATACCAGCCAGAGTAGCCCAGAAGAGCCTGAGGTCGTGGGCGTAGAATTTGGCCAGGAGGAAGAAACCGATTATGGAAGTCAAAGCTGAGATGTTATACCCTCGCTTTATGGCATCCATAGCGTTTTCCTGCTCGCTGCGGGCACGGACGGCGTAGGGTCCGATTATGGAAGAGAGAACTCCAATGGCCCTGACCATGAGGGGAAAAACAATCCAGCGGTAATCGTGGAGATTACCAAGGTAATGCATAACCCCTATGCCCAGAATCATGGCCGAAACTATGGTAACCTCGTAGGATTCAAAGATATCGGCAGCCATACCGGCGCAGTCTCCCACGTTGTCCCCTACCAGGTCTGCCACCACGGCTGCGTTGCGAGGGTCATCCTCCGGAACACCCTGCTCCACTTTGCCCACCAGGTCCGCACCCACGTCAGCGGCTTTGGTGTAGATTCCGCCGCCTACTCGCATGAAGAGGGCCAGAAGGGTCCCGCCGAAACCGAAGCCCAAAAGCACGTCCTTAGCGTGGATTCCGTAGAGGAGGAAGATGATTGTTCCGCCCAGGAGGCCGAGGCCGTCGGTGAGCATTCCGGTTATCGTTCCAGTGCGGTAGGCAATGCGGAGGGCATCGCTAAATGATTTGCGCGAGGCGGCAGCCACTCTCACGTTCCCCTGGACGGCCATGCTCATTCCCACGTAGCCTACAGTTCCGGAGAAAGTTGCCCCCATGACGAAGGCTAAGGCTCGGCCGATGGAGATTTTCAGTGGTTCTCCTGCCAGGTGTGCGGAGAAGAACAGGGCTATGGCCAAAAGGACGATGAGCCAAAGGATGGCGCGGAATTGGGTGTTCAGGTAAGCCTTGGCCCCGCTTCGGATAGCATTTGCTACTTCTTCCATTTCCTTTGTCCCGGTTGGTTCCCGCAGGACCTGGCGGCCGAGGAAGAAAGCGTAAAGAAGGCCGCCGATGGCTATTAGAAGGATGCTCCAAACCCCAAAAATCTCAAAAGCACTGGCTCCTTCCAACAATTTGCACCTCCTTGCTCAATAGTGGTAAAAATTTTACCACCCTCAATCGTATTGTCAAATTTGCGACTTTGCGCAGATGTGTCCCAATTTCGTCGGGCTGAGCTATCGCTATTGATTTCGCCGACGGGAATCGGCTTTCTTGGGCACATGTGGTGCCAGGCGTCGGCGTAGGCCGACGGTGAAGCAGCTTATTTTACCCCCCTCGCAGAAAGGTAGGGGGTCGGCGCAGGCCGACGGGTGTGTCCCAATTTTGTCGGGGCCCAGTGGGCCGAGATTGCAAAGGGAGGCGGAAGCGCACTCTCACCCGCGAGCAC
>CAZPWR010000184.1:0-1757 GCA_964590555.1 uncultured Anaerolineae bacterium
TCCCCACAGTCTTAGGCTGGGATTTCCACGAGCTCCAATGGCGCGGCTCCTACGAAGAGCCAGCACAACGCAAGCCCGACATCTCCAGGATTTACACTACCCTTGACCCCGAAGAAGCCGAAGCGCTTGTTGAAAAATACAACATTCGCTACATTTACATTGGCCCGCTTGAGCGCGAGACTTACGGCCTCACCCCAGAGATGGAGGGAAAATTCGCTCGTTTCGCAACCTTGGTGTATGATAAAGATGGAGTCAAAATCTTTGCCCGGTGAGAGGTAAAATTCGGTGCAGGAAAAAGACCTTCAAACCCTTGAGTTCTTCAAAATCCTGGAGAGGCTCGCCCACTACACATCCTTTGAAGGGGGCCGCGAGCTTGCTCTCTCCTTGCGCCCATCCCCCGAAGAGAGGGAGGTAGAGCTCAGGCTCAGGGAAACAGCTGAAGCCATCTCCCTCCTCAAGGAGAAAGCCAATATCTCCTTAATTGGAGCTATGGAAATCCGCCCCCTCCTGGAGAAAGCTTCAAAGTTCCAAATCCTCCTGCCTCAGGAGCTCTTGGCCATAAAGAGCACTATCCTGGCCGCCTCTCGCCTGAGGCGAGCCCTGGCTCGCTACGCCGAAAAAGCCCCTTTGCTTTCAGCCAAAGCCAGGGGTATTGAAGACTATACTTGGTTGGCACGGGAAATTGGGCAGGCCATAAACGACCAAGGCGATGTCTTGGACGATGCTTCCCCTGAGCTCAAGCGCTTGCGCCAGGAACTCAGGCAAACCCGGGATAACCTCCTGAACCGCTTGCAGGAAATCCTAACCTCCCCTGCCCTCGCCCATTTCATCCAAGAGCCAATCATAACCGAACGCCACGGGCGTTACGTGATACCCGTAAAGGCCCAGTTCAAAAACCGCATCCCCGGCCTCGTCCACGACATCTCCGCCAGCGGAGTTACGGTCTTCATAGAACCTCTGGAAGTGGTGGAATTGGGGAACCAGCTTAGAGAATTGCAAATCATGGAAGAGGAGGAAATCCGCAGGATTTTAACCCGCTTTACCCGAATTGTGGCCGAAGAAGAGCCATACCTCAGGCGCAATGTGGAAATCATGGCCGAAATTGACCTGGCCTTGGCCAAAGCCCAATACGCTTTAGCCTCCAACTCCGTCATCCCCAAGCTGGCTCCATGGAAAGGCCCTTTCCTCAGAGATTCCTTCGTCCACCCAGGCTCAACCCTATCCCTGAAAAAAGCCCGCCACCCCCTCTTAGACCCCCGCAAAGTCGTGCCCGTGGACATCTACATAACCGATGATTATTTCATCCTGGTGATAACTGGCCCCAATACCGGCGGAAAGACCGTGACTTTGAAGACCGCAGGCCTTTTGGCGCTCATGGCTCAAGCGGGGCTTGCCATCCCGGCCCAGGAAGGCTCATCCCTCTCCGTCTTCCGAGGGATATATGCCGACATCGGGGATGAGCAATCCATAGAGCAAAGCCTTTCCACTTTCTCCTCCCACATGGGCAACATCGTGCGTATACTGAACTTAGCCGATTCCCGCTCCTTGGTAATCCTGGATGAGCTTGGGGCGGGGACTGACCCTGTGGAAGGGGCGGCCTTAGCCAGGGCCCTATTAGCTCACCTCAGGGGAAGGAGCATAACCACCTTAGTCGCTACCCACATCTCCGAGCTCAAGGCCTATGCCTATGCCACCCCAGGAGTGGAAAACGCTTCCATGGAATTTGACCCTGAAACCCTTGCCCCAACTTACACCCT
>CAZPWR010000185.1:0-21893 GCA_964590555.1 uncultured Anaerolineae bacterium
CCAAAGGTTCTCCAGAGCTATTTCGCCCTTTGAGATAACTGCTTCTATCATCTTAATTTCTTGAGGGGAGAAGGGGCCTTCGGGTTTGTTGGCTAAAGCTATAAGACCTACAGGCTCACCCTTAATCCTTAGAGGGATGGCCAGGAAAGAGCCAAATCTAACTGGGGTATCAGCCCAACGGGAGAAGCGGGGATCAAGCTCCAGATTGGTTGAAACGAGGGTGCGGCCTTCCTCTAAAACCATATCGGCTAAAGTTTTGCGCTCTGGCTGAGCTAAAGGTTTCAAGGGCTTGCGAGAGGTTGGCTCACCTAAGACAACTTTTCGGACTAAGGACTTGTTCTCTTTTAGTATTACTTCGCCCCAAGAAGCACCAGTAAGTTGGACAAGGCTTTCCAGGAGGGTTTTAAGGAGCGAGTCAGCCTCCCTTTGAGAAGCCAGGAGTTCGCCCAAGTCGCTTAAAGCTCTGTAAAAATCCCTTTGCCTTCTCTGAGTCCCAAGCCACTGGTCCACGGCTACGGCGCTTAAGACCAAAAGGAGGACTTCTATCAAAAGGGAGAAGAGGTGCTCGGAGAAAAAGTTGCGCTCTGCTGTCTGCAAGATATGGGGGAGCATTAAGGAGGCCACTAAGAAAGCCCCGAAAAGCCCTGGTCCAAGCCCATAAAGGAAAGAGACCAGAATAACAGGGATAAAGTAGAGGTAACGAAGGGCATGGAGAGGACTTCCGACTGGGGCCCGGTAAAGGACCCAGGTCACCGCTATGGCCAAAATAGCTGAGAACAAAGCAGGCCAAAGGCTTTGCTTCCTCATTTCAGCTTACCACTAAAGAAGCGGTTAAACTAAAAAGGGCATTGCTTATCCAGCAGCTCAATATGCTCCCCCTCCACTGGAAAAGGGCCGCGTTAACAATGGCCATTGTCATGATGTAAAACTGCGCTCCCAAGGTTAAAGGGGCAAAGCTAACCCAAAGGGCTTTGACCATGTAGACAAGGGTGTTAAGGATACCGGTTAAGAAAGCGGCAGCCCAAAAGTCCTTGCCACGATGGTTGTACCAATAATTGAAAAGGAAGCCTCGGAAAAAGAGCTCCTCCCCAAGGGATTGGATTCCCAACTCGTAGCCCAAAAGCCAGAGGGAATAAGGCCATGGGTTGAAGATTAGCTTCCTACCCATGGCTGTTACCACTAAGAGCATGTGGGCTCCAAGGAAAGCGCCGGCTAATATGCCAACAAATAAATTTTCCTTCCAGTTTGCCGTTCCGAGGCCTATCCTTTGTGCTCCCGATGGGTTGCGTAAGGATAAGATGATGAGAGGAGCCCAAGGTAGGAGCATGAGTAGGCCCCAGAGGAGTTTCGGATTGTTAACTTGGGGGGAGAGGTGTAGTTCCTGCCTGAGGCCGCCTTTTGTGAGGTAATCCACTAAGGCCATTATGACCAAGTTAAAGGAGTAGAAGAGCAGGGCGACTTTCAAGGCTTCTTCCTCTTTCTGACGCCAGAGCATGAACCATATTGGGGCCAAGAAGTAGAGGCATATGGAACCTGCTTCGCTTATAAAAGCGGAAAGGCCAATGTTGCCGGTTGGTTTTTTAATGGCCCATTCCGAGAAGGCGACGACGAAGGTCGCGGAAACGATGGTTACTACAATTAGGGTTCGGGCTAATTGGTTTTCCCGTTGGATGATGTTTTCTATTTTGGATGCTTCTTCGTTGACAAGGAAAGCAAGGGATGACATTTAATCTACCTCTTTTGTTAAACTAACCCCTATTAAAGTGATTTCGCTCCCTGGACCCTTATATCCCCTGTGAAGGGGTTATGTGGGATTTCCCACCCCCGTTTGCTGAGGGCCACGCCCCGAGGGCCTCGGCACAAGGCGTCTGCCAAGGTTTTGGGTCCCACTTGGGGGGTTATAGGAGTAGGCCGTCCTCCCCCTATTTTGAAATTTGGGGGCACATCCCCCAGACCCCCCGCCACGGGGGCTTCGCCCCTTGGCCCTCCCTTTATCCCCTCGTAGGGGAGTTAGGAGGGTTGGGGGCAAATCCCTTCCCCTGGCAAGGCTTAGCCTCAGAATTCGGCCATGACCCGCTTTATTTCGCCTACAAGGGTTTCTACGCTGAAGGGTTTCACGAGCAAGCGTTTAGCCCCAAGGCCAAGCACTTTGACCCTCGTCTTTTCCTTGTCCACTGGGCTTGCTGTTATCACTATCACCGGGATATGGCGGGTGGATGGGTCAGCCCTGAGCCTGCGCAATACCTCATACCCATCCATCCCAGGCATTTTGAGGTCCAAAAGGATGAGGTGAGGTTCATCTTCCTTCACGGCCTTGAGAGCTTCTTCCCCGCTGTAAACTCCTCTAACTTTGAAGTTGTATTTGCTAAGGGCTTCCACAAGCCAGCCCACTAAATCTGGTTCGTCATCAACTACCAGGATTTTGTTGTAGCGCCCTCCATCCAAGGCTTCCAAGATGCTCCGGACGCTCAAGATAAGCCTTTCTTCATCAAATGGCTTGACTATGTAATCAGCGGCGCCGAGGGCAAAGCCCTTTTCCGGTTCGGTTACGACTGAGACTATGACTACCGGGATGGAAGCTGTGGCCTCGCCTTTCTTAAGTTGCTCCAGAAGTTCAAAGCCATCCATATCCCCAAGGCGGATGTCCAGGGTTATGAGGTTGGGCTTCAGCTCTTGAGCAAGCCAAAGGGCGTCCTTACCTGTGAGAGCTATGGTCACTTCATAGCCTTCGGCTTCAAGGCTGTAGCGGATTAGTTCGGCTACGTCTTGGTCATCCTCTACTACCAGTATTTTGCCTTTCTTCTCCTCCCTGGGAAGTGCCTGAACTAACCTTTCTTCTACCCATTCTTCTGCGGCAATGGGGATTGTGAAACTGAATGTGGAACCTTTGCCCAGCTCACTCTGGACCCAAATCCGACCGCCATGCATTTCCACAAAAGCCTTGGTTATGGCTAAACCAAGCCCAGTCCCAGGGGTATCCCTTACCACTGGATGGTCAGCTCGGAAGAAGCGGTCAAAGACCCGAGGCAAATCTTCCGGTGCTATTCCTATGCCAGTGTCTTTTACATCTATTTGGACCATATCCCCTACTAATCTGGCGGTGACAAGCACTGAACCACCTTCAGGGGTGTATTGGCAGGCATTGCCCACGAGGTTAGTGAGGATTTGGGCCAAGCGATCTCTATCGGCCCTGAGCGGTGGGAGGTCGTCGGGAATGTCCACAGTATAGTTTAGGCTTTTCTCCCGAATGCGGTGTTCAAAAGCAAGGGTTATTTCGTCCATTATCTCCTTTAGAGATACAGCCTCAAGCTCCAAGCGGACCCTCCCGCTCTCTATGCGGGAGATGTCCAAAACATCGCTTACAAGGTTAGCGAGCCGGTCGGCGTTGTTCTTGATGATGGTGAGGAAGCGCTTCTGTTGTTCGGTCAAGGGCCCAGCAACTCCCATGTAGAGCAGGTCAGTATAGCCTTTTATGGAGGTCATTGGCGTTCGGAGTTCGTGAGAGACGGTTGAGATGAACTCGGTTTTCATCCGGTCCACTTCGGCTTCCCTGGTTACATCCCTCAGGACTGCGATTGTCCCCATTGCCCCGCCACGGCCTACTGGGGCCGCAACTAAGGATACATCCAGAACTCGGCGAGGCCCCTCTACCCTGAAGGAGGCGGTTTCGCCTGGCTCCTTAACCCTGCGGCTGTGCATAAGGAGGTCGGTGTAGAAGTTGAGGACGAAGTCCTTTTCTTCCTCTGGGGCTGCTGAGATAATGTCCCGCAGAGGTCGTTCAGCCAAAGGAACTCCCCTTACCCCAAGCATCTCTTCAGCCGAGGGGTTGAGCATAAGGATGGTGTTTTTCTCGTCCAAGACCAATATCCCATCGGTTATGGAGGAAAGGATGGTCTGTACGCGGTAAGCTTCAGCAGCTTGCTCCTGAAGCATATCGCCAAGCTTGTGGGCCTGGTCGGTTATGAGGCGGTAGAGTTCGGCGTTATTGATAGCTTGAGCTACTTGGGCTGCCGCTGCTGAGACCAGTTTCAGGTGGTCCTCGGTAAAGTAATTGGTTTCGGGGTGGAAGAGGAGTATAGCACCTAAAGCTTCTTCTCCTAAAAGCAGAGGGGTAACCAGGGCCGACTTCCTCACCATCCCTGATTCTGAAGGCAAGGGTATCCACCTGCTATCTTGGGTGACATCGGGGATTATGACCGGCTGTTTCTTTTCAATGACCCAACCGGCGAGGCCCTTCCCAACGGTAAACGGGGTAGGTTTTCCTCCCTTTGGTAAGGGCTCCCTGCGTCCGAAAGCGGCCCTGTAGATAAGGCGCCCAGTTTGGTCCAGGAGCATTATAGCCCCTTGAGGTGCGCCGGTAGCCTCATGGAGCATTCTTAAAGCTTCGTTGAGGATTCTGTCCAGGTCCAGGGTAGCAGTAAGCCTTTCAGTGATGCGGTAGAGGGTTTCCACCATGTCCCTTTCTCGTGCCAGATCCTCCATGGCTTGCTGCAATTCAGCTGTGCGCTGGCGTACCCTTTCCTCAAGTTCCTCGGCCAAGGTTACAGTTTCCTGGTACAAGCGAGCGTTTTGGATGGCTACAGCCAGCTGCCCAGCGAAAATCATAACGGCCTCAGCATCTTCAGGGGTGAAGAAACCGGGTACCTCTTTATCTACCGCCAGCTGGCCTATGACCTCCCCTTTGTATACCAGAGGAGCTCCTATCCAGGACCGGATGCGTTCAACACCTGCTACTTTGTCCAGTATGTTTTCTTCCATAGTATCCGCTATTAGGACAGGCTTAAGCGTCTCCTTCATCCTCCGGAAGGGGATGTTTTTCTCAGGGTCAAACGTTACTTGCAAAATCTCCTCCATTTTCTCCCCAAAACCTCTACCAGCCACAATGCGCAAGACGTTGTCTTCCAAGAGGCTGAGAGAAGCTGTGTCGTAATCCACTATGCGTTTGAGGTAGTCCAAGGCCCCATTTATAATGGCTTCAAGGTCCAGGGTTGAGCTCAATAGTTCACCCATCTCCCGAAGGGTAAGGGCCATCTCGCGGCGCTTTTTCTCCTCTTGGAACAGGAGGGCATTCTGGATAGCAACAGCTGCCTGGCCTGCTACCGTCACCAGGAAATTCAAGTCTGTAACATCAAAAGCATTTTCGCGCTCATAGCTTTGGACAACAATAACCCCAATGGCTCTATCGCCAACGATTAGAGGGACGCCAAGCCAAGAGAGAGCTTTTTTGCCTGTTAATTGCACTCCCTCAAGTTCTTTTATGCGCTCTTCCACCTTATCAGGGAGGAAAAGGGGCTCATGGGTCCTAATAATGTATTCGGTAAGGCCAGAGCCCGCTTTCCTGCTACCTCCTTTCCCCCTCTTCCCTTCATCAACGTAGTAAGGGAAAGAAACCTCGTCTTTTTCGGGGTCATAAAGGGCCACATAGAAGTTAGTGGTGTCAATCACGGTGCTGAGGGATTCGTGGAGCCTGGAGAAGATTTCCTCCAAGTCAAGGGTTGAGCTTATGGCTTGGCTAATCTCATTGAGGGCTGAAAGCTCTCGTATCCTCCTATCTCTTTCGGCGAAGAGCATGGCCCTGGATATAGCTACAGCTGCTACATCAGCCAGAGCGGAAATCAGCCTCTTCTGGGATGGGGTGAGGAGAGTATCCAGAACCAGGATTCCGATGACACCAGCTTCAGTTTTCAGGGGTATGTTGGTAAGCTCTTTTTTGTGGGGGAATAACCCCTTTACAACTCGTGGGTCATTTTCGGCATCCTCGGTCTCAAATATCTCTCCAGTCCGAATCACTATGCCGAAGGTTCCTGTGGAAGAAGGAAGCCGGCGGTTGTTGAACTCCTGGATTATCTCTGCAGGGACATTGCGGCTCACAGCCAGGCGCAAGGTGTCAGTGGCTCTGTCCACAAGGACGATGGAGCCTTCCCTTATCCCAGCAATGGAAAGAGCTGCGTCCAAAGTTACATTAAGGACCTCTTCAAGGGAAGTGGCTTTGTTCAAGGATTCACCGGCTTGGGAGAGGAGGGATAGCTCCTGGAGGCGTGCTTGGGCTTCTTGGAAAAGGCGAGCGTTATGGATGGCTATGGAAACCTGGTCAGCTATGGTCTCCAGGAAGATTACATCTTCCTCTTCAAAGGCATAAAGCCTTTCATCTTCAATATCCAAGACCCCTACAACTTTATCCCGGATACGCAAAGGGATACATAGCTCAGACTTTGGGTTCCACCCAGGGGCTGAGATGTAATAAGGGTCAAGGGAAGTGTCATTAGCCAGGCGAGTGCGGCCCGTCCTGGCCGTCCAACCTATCATCCCTTCGGTTATTTTCTGGCGCCAGAGACCAGGTTTTGCCCCTTCATATATGCCTGAAGAGGCTTTGAGGATAAGCTCCTCGCCCTTTTCGTCCAGCATGAGGATAGCCACATGGGGGTAACCGAAGTGGCGCCTTACAGCTTCTACTGCCATCTGGAGGAGTTCTTCCTCGTTCAAGATAGAGGAAGCTTCGCGAGCTACTTGAGCGACGGCTGCTTGCCTTGCTGCCCTCTTCTGAGCAGCTTGGTAGGCCAAGATGTTTTCCAATGCTACAGCTGTTTGGGCAGCGAAAGCTTCCAGCACTTCCAGGGTTGGCCGGGATGGAATTCGGCCATCAACGGGGTCATCTACACTTATTATCCCAAGGAGCTGGCCTGCACTGGAATACATGGGGACAAGGAGCATGTCCTCAGGATGCCATTTGCCTTCAGGCCAGGGCTCTTCCTCAGGAGGCATGGGGAGGAAAGTGTAAGTATGCAAGCCTTTAGCCCACTGCTCCTTTTTATGATGGGGGAAGAAATAGCTCTTCCCCATTCTGTATTCTTCGGTCAGGATGCTTTCAATAGCTTCCAAGGGATTGGAGACCTTCTTGAGTTCCTCCAATACTGGCACGGGTATGCCAGCTCCAGCTACCCTCCTTAAGCGCGGGGGCTTGCCTTCCACCACGCTAATGAGGACGGCTCGGAAGCCTGTGGCCTCACGGATAGCGTAAGCGGCCTCTTCCAGCACTTCCTCCAAAGGGCGGTCAGTCCGGAAGGAACGGCTCAGTTCGGCAAGGGCGGCAAGCTGTTCAGTCCGGCGGGAAGCCAGAAGGCGAGCTTCAACTTGCTCCTGGTAGCGGAGGGCGTTCCCGATTGCTACTGAGGCTATTGCGGCCATCCTCTCCACGAAGCGGGCGTGCTCAGGAGTAAAGGCGTTAAGGGTTCTGCTTTCCAGGTTTATTATTCCCACAATCTGCTCTTCGTAAAAGATGGGGGTAGCCAGCTCAGAGAGGGTATCTGGTGCCCCTTGGATGTAATCCTCATCCTCCCGTACATCTCCTACCACGACCGTTTGGCCAAGCCTGGCAGCTTTGCCGTGGATACCTTCATCAATGCTAAAGCTTTTGTCCATAAAGGCTTCCGTTAGCTCTGGACTGAAGCCCTTTAAAGCCTTTATGGTATAGGAGCGGGTATTCCAATCCACTAAAGCTACGTCAACGTAATCAGCTCCTGTGGCCCTTACAGCTTCATCGCATATGGCTTGGAATATGGCTTCAAGGCTCAAAGTAGAGCTTAGGGTCTGGGTAAGCCGCACAATGGCTCCCAGCTCCTCAACCTGCCTCCGAAGCTGGCGCTCAGTAAGGCCATAAAGCCGAGCGTTCTGGAGAGCAATAGCTGCCTGGTCAACAAGAACCCTGGCCAGGTTGACAAAATCGGGGGAGAAAGACCTTGGCTCTTTCCACATCAGGGTAATTATACCAAAGGTTTCTTCCCCAACCCTCAGAGGGAATATAGCTACACTTCGTGCCCAAGGGAGAAAGTGGGGGGCAACATCATAATCTTTTCCTCTCTCTTCAATTAATAATGGTTCCCCGAGGGTAAGTAATTTGTACACTCTTGGGTCAAATCGCATCTTTGGGAGGGCTTCTTCATAGAGGCGAGGATCAACATCGGGAATGCCCCTTTGAGCTACGACCTTAAAGTTGCCAAACTCATCAAGGAGGGCTATGGCTCCAGCATCGGTGCCGAAAACGGGGAGGAGATGCTCCAGGGCTACGTTAGCTGTGGTTTCCACATCCAAAGAGCGGGCCAGGGCCTGAGCATGGCTTAAGAGGGTTTGGACCTCCAAAGTGCGGCGCCTCTCCTCCTCGTAGAGGCGAGCATTTTCCAAGGCGATGGCCGCATGCTCCCCCATCTTCTCCAGGAGCCGGCGGTGTTCTGGGGTAAAGGCTGCTAAGCGTGTGCTCTCAAGGTTTAAAACACCCACTACTTTGTTTTTAACCTTGAGAGGAATGGCCAGCTCTGAGCGAACGGAAGGGAAAACTTCTACATATGCTGGCTCTTCTGATACATCGTAGACCAGCAATGACTCCCCAGTCCTGGCAGTTTTGCCTATGATGCCTTTCTGAATCGGCCAAGGAGTTTCGGAATAAATGCCCATAGTTTCATAGGGGTAACCGCGGTAGGCTAAGACGTAGAGGTTTTGGCCATCAGGGGCAAGGCGCATGATTACCCCAGCATCAGCATTGGTTAGCTCCATTGCCCGGTCCAGGATGAGGTTTACAACTTTTTGGTAATCTAAGGAAGATGTGAGCTCTCGGTCCAGCTCCTCTATTACCCTGCTCTCGGTAACATCGTGGAATATGAGGGTAAAGTAAAGCGTTTCATCTACGAAGCTTTTGTAAGAAGTTACTTCGTATATCCGGCCTTTAAAGTTTACTTCTCCTGTGGTTTCGGAAGTTATAAGGCTAAGAAAGGCTTCCCTGGGAGCAAAAGGTTCGGCCATTTCCAGGAGGTTCTGGCCTGGATAGAAACCGAATATTTCTCTTGCTTTACGGTTGGCATAAAGCACCTCTCCCCCGGGCCTTACTACTATCGCCCCTTCTTCCACGCTTTCCAAAGCGATGCTCTCCAAAAAGCTGCGCTCCTTCGCTTTTCCTGCTTTCTGGAGGGCCCTATTTACAAAGAAGCCCCCAATGAAGGCTAAAATTGCAATTCCTAACAGCACCGACCACGCCATATCATCCTCCGCCTTTTATTGCAATATACCCAGTGGAAACAGCAAACCTCGGGTCAGGGCTGTCGGGCACAGGGGCAAAGACGGGAATCCGCTCAACCACTTGCCAGGGCAAGAGCATAGCACGCAAGCCCATATCACTACGGGGGTAATTCCTGTTGCCTACAAGCCTATAAAGGCCTTTGAATATAAGGTAGCGGAAATAAGTTCCCCTCGTGGCGCGAATGGCATCAGCATCCGTGTTCGTTACTACTAAACGGGAACCTGGAGCTACCCAGCTGTATAGGGCCTTGAAGATTTCGCGCACAGTCTCATCCGGCAGGAAGTAGATTATGCCTACCATTATGACCCCAAGTTTAGGGGCCTTGCCGAAGAACTTCTTTGCTTCAGGCAACACCTCTTCCTGAAACCTCCTAAGGTCGCCTTTTATGTACCGGACCTTTTCATTTCCAGCGAGCTTCTTCTGTGCCAACTTTACCACTTTTTCATCTTTATCTACGTAAAGGACTCGGGCATCGGGGAAAAGCTCATGGACATGGCCGGCGGTGGGCAAGCCCGCCCCCAGGACCAGGAAGTCCCTTATCCCTTCTTTGTAGAACCCCACCGCTGCTCTCTGGCCGAAAAGCCACCTTTCGTTTACAGCCCTTTTCACTGGGCCTATTCTCCTAAGCAGGAACAAAACCAGCTTCTCCCCAACGTTCAAGTCTTTCATGAGTTTAGGGTCTACCATTGCTGCCACGACTTTGGCGGTGCTTACGCTCATTTCTCTTCCTCCGCCATAGCCTTGCGTCTGGCCTCAGCGGCCATCTCCGTTATCTCCCTTATATCGGCAAAAGGCCCATCATCGGAAGTAACAACCCCGCATACGAGGTTCATGAATGGGACCTTCTTTTCCCCAAGGAGAATGTAACCTCGCTCTCGGTCTATAAAGGAGTAGAATGAATGGACATGCTCATTAAATCTGGCCTGTGCTTCCTCAATTATTGTCTTGGCATTGGCTTTGTCCGTAATGAGCACGAAGTCATCATCGCCCACGTGGCCGAGAAAATCGTTTGGGGTGCCGTCCTTGTCCACGATTTCCCCCAGCATACCGCCGACGAAGCGCAGCACATCGTCCCCGGCTACAAAGCCGTAGACTTCAGCAAATTCTCTGAAGTTCTGGATTCCGAAGAAGAGGAAAGCCCAGCCTTTCCGAGTGATAAGATTTCTCAATTGTTCTTCCACCAGTTTGCTACTGGGAAGGCCAGTCACCGGATGGCTGAGGTTTTCTCGTACAGCTCTTTGGAGGGCGTTCCTGACCTTGAGGCGCAGCTCGTCTAAATCAAAGGGCTTGGTTATGTAATCATCAGCACCCAGCTCAAGCCCGGCTAACTTGTCGGACCTTTCATCCCGCACGGTGAGGAATATTATCGGGATATGGCTGGTGCGTAGGTTGCCCCTTAGTTGCTTGCAAACTTCATACCCATCAATATCTGGGAGGTTTATATCAAGTATTATCAGGTTAGGGTTCTTCTTACGAGTTAGCTCAATCCCCTCTCTTCCGTTGTGAGCAATTTCTACATCAAACCCTTGAGAGCTAAAGTTTAACTTGAGCATTTCGGCCAGGTCTCGGTCGTCTTCAACAATTAGGAGTTTGCCCTTTTCCATAAGTCCTTCTCCTCTAAAGGATAACAGGGATGAAGCCATGTTTTTGGGCTATCTTTTCTATCTCCTCCACCTTCTCCAGGCTTATATCCCTGCCCAAGGTATAATCTTCAAGTTTGCCTTCCATAGCCAAAGCGATGGTTTCGGCCATGCAGGCGTAAACATATCCTTTGGGTAGGCCAATGTCAACCCCCAATTCCGGATTGCCCGGAGCTTTAACAGCCCCCCCTCTTAAGAGCATCAGGTCCTTCCTGGCTTTCACCTCCGGCGAGATGTTAGGGGGGATAGCGATATCGCATACTATTGCTCCTTCTTTAAGGTGCTCGGGCTTGACCAACGGTTCTGCTGAGCTTGCTGCTAACATTATTATATCTGCTTCTCGCAAGAAGGCAATCTCGGTAGTGGCGATGGCTTCGGATTTGTCAGGCAGAGACTCTTTCACTCTCTCTAAGCTTGCCATTCTTCTACCTATCATTATAATCCTTTTGACCTTTGGGGCAAAAAACCTAACGATAGCCTTGCCTATTGAGCCTGTAGCGCCTAAGACGGCAACGGTAGCTTCTTCAAGTTTCAGGGCTTTCCTCCTGGCTGCTTCTTCTGCTATCTTTACCGAAGCCGCCACCGTGTAAGAATTGCCGGTAGTGACGGGGATTGAAAGCTCTCGGGCTACAGTTATCCCCGCATCCCCCACTACCGATGTAAAAGCCCCAAGGCCAACTATTTGCGCCCCAAGTTTTTCGGCCAAGCGGCCAGTAGCGATTATCTTGCGATAGGCGAAATCGGTAGGGACCTCCAGCATTCTTTTGGCTGTCAAAGGGCAGGCCAGAAGCCAGCCTTCCACCTCCTCCCCCGTAGCCTCCGAGCGCAGTCCTCTCACTTTTGATATAACCAGCGGCGGGAAATAGCCCGAAAGGAAATGGATTAAGGGCAATGGCAAATAGGTCCCTAACAGGGGGAACTTCTTCTTAACATCGCCCCTTGGGTCTATGGGATGGATTATGAAAGCAAATTTAGCCCCTGGCATTTCCCCTCACCTGGGGTAAAGGCGCTGATGTTTGTAACCACCCTTGAATTTGTGGTGATCGCTTTCCTCGTAATAAACGTTTTTAGTAATCACGCTTCTATTTTCGGAGCGCACCAATATCACGTCTGATTCCACAGCTCTGCCAGGGTAGAAAACCAAGCCCGAGCCTATGCGGCAGTTGTGGCCGATGCAACATCCCAGGACTGGAAGGCCTGTAGACTCAAGCCCTTCTTCCCCCAAGACGTGGACAGGCTTTGGGATAAGGTTGAAATCAGTAAAGATGGTGCCTGCCCCTACGAAAGAATCCCTACCCACTACGCAGAGCTGGAGGACAGCATTCTGCGCCACCATGGAATTTTCCATGAGGACGCTCATGAACAAAGAGGCTCTGAATGGAAGATAACACCCATCGCTTACTACGCTTAAGAGCAATTGACAACCTTGCATTATGTTAACGTTGTTGCCGATTAGGCAGTTGGATATGACCACACCCGCCCCTATGGTGCAGTTATCTCCGATGTAAGTCGGCCCTTGGATTATGGCGGTTGGGTCTATCTGGGTGTTTTTGCCCACTTTCACCAGTTCCGAACACGAAAGGAAGTGCTTCCTCTCCAAGATGGAACGAATTAAAATCCTGAGCTTTACTGAAAGTTTATCGGCTTCTTTCTCCATCCTGGCCCCCTCAGCGAAGATTCCAAAGGCTACATTGGCAAAGTATATGTGAATCCAATGCTCTATGGAGAGGAAAGCTTTTAATGGAATGTAATAGACCAAATCGCCAGGAGGTGGGGCCATGTAAGTGGGGACGTGGTAAAAGCCGATTTCCCTGGCTTCGGTATCTATAACCAAAGGTTCGGCTTCTTCTTTCACTCCACGTGGGAAATACCACATATCGGCCACATATAAATCGCCTTGGCGATGTATCCCCTTCTGAAGGAGGAGGGCATAATTGGTTATGGCCTTATCGGAGGGTGAAAAGGCCACCCGGCACGGCTTATTTCTCTTCCTGGCTTCAGTTATGAAGGTTTCAAAGAAAAAGCGGTCAAAGAAGAGGTTCTCCCTGTAAACCAAGGTCTCTCGCTTATCAACTGGGGCTTCAAAGAAGGAGTTTACTTCTACCTCTTCATCGCAATAAGGGGCTAAGACATCGTGTTGATAGAGCCAGAGGGGCTTATTCATCACCCTCAAGTCTCTGGCTGGCTCGTTGAAGGGGAAAATCTTCTTCGGCTCTCTTATTATGACTTTGCGCATTTATTCTTTTGGTGTTTTGGAAATCCTGAAGCGACAAGCATCATCTCCAACAGCGATGCAGGTTATTTCTACCACTTCAAATTCTTTTCCCCCGCTGCCCCAGCGCAATCCTTCTTCCAGGATTCCAGCTGCAGCATGGCAACAGGGTGCCTCAGTGTGGCGGCCCCAGCATACGGCACAGCGTTCGTTTATCCAGATAAAATGGTGCTCATCCTCCTCAAGCCGAACTATTTGGTCACTGAACCGGTTGAAAGTTTCGGCGAAAGCATTGAGTCCTACTTTCATCTTGACGTTAAGGGGCAGGACCCTCAGAGCCAAATCGGCAATGCCAAGGACAGCGCCGAACTCTTTAAGGCCGTATTTGAAAGTGGCACCGCCAGCTTTATGGGCCAAGATGCGACCGCTTTTCACCCCATAAAGCTTTTCCAGCGCTTCCTGAATTGCAGCGAAGGCTTCAAAGCTGAACTCTTTGTTTAAGTTGTTGGGAGGGAGCTTGTCCACAAGGTAAGAGAGGCCAGCTTCGGTGAGGACAGCGTTAACCCCTGCTCTACCTAAGGCTTCTTCCAGCCCCATAAGGTAAGCTCTGGCCATCTTGTTGGGGTAGTAATACTGTGGCTTAAGTTCCTCCATCTTTACCTCCTTTAAGGTTTGTGAAAATAAGCCGGTTGAAGCCCGGCGGATCATCTAACATAGGGAAATGGCCACAATGAGGCAGAAGCTCAACTTTCGCTCCAGGTATCTTTTCCACTAACTTGGCTTGCCCAGGGTCCACTATGTTATCCCTAAGGCCATAGATTCCGAAGACAGGGGTCTTAACTTGGGCAATATAGGGCTTAAGGTCGGTCTGATACAGGGAGTTTATGCTCTGGAAGAAAGAAGCCAACGTAATCCGAGAAAGGTCTTTAAGGAGCATTTCGTACCATTCCTGCCACGGGCGAGTGGTCCTGGGCGCCATGGCTTTGAGCATGGTGCGGAAAAACCAAGGGCTATTCCAAGCCAAAAAGGCCAATTGGGGAACGGCAGCCATTTTTAGTAGTAAGCTTAAGGATTTGCCTTCAATTGGAGAACCGACAACCCCTACTTTTTTCACTTTCTCCGGCTTATTTAGGGCAACACTCAACGCTACCGTCCCACCCATGGAATGCCCTACAAGGGAAGCCTCCTGAATTCCAAGCCTATCAATGAAATCAATGACTAAAAAGATGAAGTCCTGAACTTTAAAGCTTTCCCGCCTGCGGTCCGATTCTCCAAACCCCCAGAAATCAAGGGCGTAAACTCGGTAGCTTTGGGAGAGTTCCCGCATGGTTTCAAGCCAATAGCCCCAAGAGCCAAGCCAGCCATGCAGGAGGATTACGGGCTCGCCCCTCCCTAAAACTTCGTAATGGACTATCCCCTGCTCAGTAACCACCGAGGGCAACTCTAACCCTCTTCCAAAAGTTCTAAAACTAAGTAAAGCAGCTCCAAAAGGACCCTTTTTACACTCTCTTTGTTTGTGGCTACGCAGGGTATAACTTTCACATCGCTGTTTAGGCGCAAAGCTATCCTTAGGTCCTCTGGAGGCCAAGCGTCAGGCAAATCCTGTTTATTTGCTGCCACTACATAAGGGACTTTTGCGTAGCGACGGAAGATGTCCAAGATATAGCGAGCTTCACGGAAAGTCTGGGGGCTTGTGCTATCCACCATTACTACAAAACCCAGCATCCCTTCCGAGAGTATATCCCACATGAAGTCAAAACGCCTCTGCCCTGGAGTCCCGAAAAGGTAAAGGACAAGGTTTTCATCTACCGTAATCCGGCCGAAGTCCATGGCCACAGTAGTTTGCTCTTTGATAGAGCGAAACTCGTCGGTAATCTTGCGTTCGGTAGAAACTACTTCTATTTCGCTTATAGTCCGTATGAACTGGGTTTTTCCTGAGTTAAATGGGCCAGTCACTACGATTTTAACTGCTTGCATAGGCACTTCCTTTACAAGCGTTTTATCCGGTCAATAAGTCGCTGAACAAGCCCTTTGCTAACCTTAGGAGGAGCTTGAAGGGCAGGCGGTAACTCTGGAGGAGGAGCTTTTGGAGCACCCGCAGGAGGAACCAATTCCACAAGCCCAGCCGAGAGCAAGCCATATACGATTTTCCTAATTTGGTAATCGCTCATGGAATTGTAGCGGGCTATCTGGCGGATGGTGTTCTGAGGATTGATGTAGGAGATAACTCGCCATTCATCTACAGTAAGGCTTATGTTGCGGATCGCTGTCTTGGGGTTTTCCGTGAACTTGAGGGCCATGTCCAAATCCGGTATTTCCTCCTGGAGAATCTCCCACTCCTTCTGCCGCCTTGTCCCCTCCAGAATCAAATTGGCTAAATCTATGGACACAGTTAGCTTATCTCCATCGGGCAAAACATCCGGTTCAAAGGAAAAGGCACCGGTTTGCCAGGTGAAAAGTTCGTAAACTATTTCCAAAAAATGCCTCTGGAGGCATTCCAGGACATCTTCCTTGGTTAGGTAGCCTGTGCTTATAGCAATCAAAGCTTTTTCTTTATCCGACTTGAGGCGGGAGCGAGCTTCAATCTCCAGGACCTGCTCCCGAGAGAGCTTTCCAGCCCGGAAGAGGAGGTTTAGGATTCCTTTCTCTTCGGAATCTTTAACGGCGTAAATTAGCTTCCCACCTTTAAAGTAAAGGGTAACCCTTTTGCCATCCCGCTCCAAGGTGAGAGCTCCGGTTTTGCGGGCTAAATGGACCAGGTTGAAAAGCTTGGTTATATCAAAATCTTCAAGCCTTCCCTTCAAAGCCATGATTTTCCCCGGCTTTATCCTGGGCTTTTGTGTTATAATGATAACACGGATGGTTTCCTAACGCAAGTTCACAAGGCCAAAAACAAATGGATACTGAAGCCCAGTCTCAAGTAAACGGAGAGGAAGAGGGCAAACCATTTTTTCCTCAAGTATGGCGACTCCGAGCGGTTGCCATACTTTGAGCCCATGGCGCAAATAGAGGTGGTAATAGTTTGCCCACCTTCTCAATTGAGGGGCATGGGCCAATCTCATAATGAGGAGGAAAATCATGAACGAGTTGCTTCGGAAAGTAGCCTTTGAAGCAGCCATTAGAGCCGGTAATATCGCTGCCTCAGCCCTGGAAAAGCCAAGGGAGGTCCAAAAGAAAGGGCCACGAGATATCGTTACCGATGCCGATTGGGCCGCCGAAGAAGCGATTATAGCAACTATAACTTCTCACTTCCCGGACCACTCCATATGCTCCGAGGAAAAGCCATTTCAACAGGGCGATTCCCCCTATACCTGGTACATTGACCCTCTGGATGGGACTACTAATTACTTTCATCGCCTCCCGTTTTTCTGCACCTCGGTGGCTTTGGCTAAGGAGGGAGAATTAGTTTTGGGGGTAGTATATGAACCTTTAGGCAAGCGCTTGTTCTGGGCCGAAAAAGGCAAGGGGGCCTACCTTAACGGTAAGCCTTTGAGAGTTAGCCCAACCTTTTCCCTTGAGGATAGCCTAATAGGGGTGGACTTGCCACGCTTTCAAGCCCTACGGCTCGGCTTTGGCTCCCTATTACCCGAGCTTATAGGGAAAGTGGGCACGATAAGGGCTATGGGTTCAGCAGCACTGGGGCTATGTTTTGTGGCTGCCGGCTGGCTTGACGCTTACTTCCACCTTTCCCTCAAGCCTTGGGATTTGGCCGCCGGAGCTTTAATCGTAGAAGAAGCCGGGGGAAAAGTTACCGAAGTAGATGGTAAGCCATGGAATGTTGAAGCCAAGGCCCTTTTGGCTTCTAACGGCTCATTACACGAAGAACTTCTGAAAATCCTTGCGAACTTTACCGAGTCCTAACCCAGTCCACTTGGTAATGGCAAGCAGGAGAATCAGCTCTGTGTTCAATTGTCACCCTTGGGCTTATCTCCACACCCTTTTCATCAATCACCACTACATGCCAAATGGAAGGCTCGGTGCTGAGGATGACATCATAATAGCCTTGGTCGGGGCCTCCTTTGGAGATGGTGGTTGCCTCGTAGCCCCAGGGGTTGAAGACTTTTACCCTTACTCCTGCTAAGAGGTTACCCGAAGCATCTTTTATGTAACCGAAAATGCTTCCCCCTATGCATCCCCTCTCCACAGCAGGCCTTACAGGGCCCGACAAAGTGAATAGATAGCGAGGCAATGTGGGGGTAGGGGTTGGGGCTGGACGAGGGGTAAAAGTAGGCGTAGGGGGTGGAGTAAATGCAGGCGTAGGGGAGGGGGTCGGCGAGGGCAAGGGAGGAGTTGGGGAAGGGGTTGGAGATGGGGTAGGAGTTGGGGTAAAGATTTGGATTACTTCTGTGCGGGAGCGGGTTATGTAAGAGAAATTCCAAATCATAAAAAGCGCTGTGCTAGCCATTATGATGAGCATAAGCAAAATCAGAAAGAACGCCAGCACGTATTCACGGCTTCTCATGGCGGTAATCCCTGTAAAGGTTGTTCTCGTAAATGTACCTTTCAACCTCCGGCGGGACCAAATACTTTATGGGCAAGCCTTCACGCACCCTCTGCTGAATCTCGGTGGAGGAGATGCCAATTTCCGGGGCTTTTATGAAGATGACTTGCTCCTTTATCCCAGGTATGAGGCTGTCAAGGGCGTCTATATCTACACCGTAACCGGGGCGGTTCACGGCTATTATCTTGCAGAGCTTTATAAGCTCCTCAGGCTTGTGCCAGGTTAATATCCCAGCCAATGAATCCACCCCCATGATGAAGTAAAGCTCTACATCCGGCCCCATTTCTTCCCGAAGCATGGCCATAGTATCAACCGAGTAAGAGGGCCCCGGCCTGTTGATTTCAATTGGAGAAATTTCAAAGTAAGGGTTGGAAGCTATGGCCAGCTCCACCATTCTGTAGCGGTGATGAGCAGGGGAGTAAGGCCTCCTAAGCTTGTGAGGAGGGTTGCCTGCAGGGATGAAAATGACCTTAGCCAGGCCTACTTTAACCCTCGCTTCCTCAGCTATAATTAGATGCCCGTAATGGATGGGGTCAAAAGTCCCCCCAATTACCCCTACTCTCTCCATTCCAGCTCCACATTTCCTATTATGACTGTGTCACCGTCTTGGATGCCCATCTTGCGCAACGCTTTTATCACCCCGAGTTTCTCCAGCTTGCGGTGGAACAAAGCAAGCGCTTCTTCTTGGTCCCAGTTTACAGTTGCCGTTATCTTTTCCACCTCCTGTCCCGTGACTTTCCACACTCCTCCTTCCCTGATTACCGTAAATGGCAGCTCTTTCTTCGTGACAGGGACAACTTCTTCCTCCAAGGGCGGCAATTCCTTAGGCATCTCTTGAAGCAAAGCGGCAACAGCTCTCATCAATTCCCACACACCTTCACCTGTAGCGGCGGATATGGGGTAGACGCCATAGCCTGCTTCTACCAAAGCATCCCTGACTTTGGGCCACTTTTCCCGAACTTCCGGTATGTCCATTTTGTTGAAGGCTACGATTTGGGGTTTAGCGGCCAAACGCTCACTGAAAAGGGCGAGCTCCCTGTTTATAGCTTCAAAGTCCCTGAGCGGATTAGGACTAAGGCCATCCAACAGGTGGATTATGGCCCTGGTGCGCTCTATGTGGCGCAAGAATTTGTGCCCGAGCCCTGCCCCCCTGTGCGCACCTTCTATGAGGCCTGGGATATCGGCCAGGACGAAGTCGTAATCCCCTACCGTTACCACGCCCAAGTTCGGTTCTAAGGTGGTAAATGGATAGGGTGCTATCTTTGGGCGGGCAGCAGTCACTGCGGCAAGGAGGGTGGATTTGCCCGCGTTGGGAACGCCCACTATCCCAACATCAGCTATGAGCTTGAGTTCGAGGTAAAGCCAGCGCTCTTGGCCTGGCTCTCCCCTTTCGGCGAACCTTGGCGCTTGGTTAACGGGGGTGGCAAAAGCGGCGTTGCCTCTGCCACCTTTTCCACCCTTAGCCACTAAAACCTTCTGCCCTGGCTCTACGAGGTCGGCTATGAACTCGCCGGTATTAGCATCCCTTACCACTGTCCCAAGGGGAACTGGGATGTAAAGGTCTTGGCCGTTTTTCCCGGCTTGTTTTTTGCCTCTACCGTGCTGCCCGGATTGAGCCTTGAAGTGAGCGCGTTTCTTGAAGTGAATAAGGGTATTAATGTGCGGGTCGGCAATGAGGTAAACATCTCCCCCTTTGCCTCCATCTCCCCCATCGGGCCCACCGAAAGGGACAAATTTCTCCCTCCGGAAGCTAACGCAGCCGTTGCCTCCGTCCCCGGCTTTGACGTAAATTTTGGCTTCATCAAAGAACATGGCCTCAGTTTTTCCTCAAATTGCATTATACACTGAACGGCCTGGGAATTCAAAGCCAATGTGATATATCTTGAGGCTTTCCGGTTTCCCGGCGGGGTGGTTGTTTCTGGCCGCGGGATAGGGCGGAGAGCGTAGGGTAACTATGCTTCCTCATCCCACTTCCGTTGGCTGAGGGTTCGCCAGGGTTTTGAAGTCCACTCGTGGGCCGGATTTAGGATAGGGCAGCTCGCCTTTTCTTCACGCCCTTTGCAGGGGTTTACGGGGGTCGGCGTAGGCCGACCCTTGGCTGAAGGCCAAAGGAGGCCGATTTCAATCGGCGTGAAAAGGAGGCTTAGCTTGGTGTTTTCGCATTTATGGCTTATAATGAAGCCAAAAATCCGGGAAGGCAAGGGCAAATGAAGAAAATCCTGCTCCTTTCCCTTGTTACAGTGCTCATACTTTCGGGCTTGGGGGTTTACTCCTTTTACGTTTACAAAACCCCTATCAGCGAGCCTCCGCAGACAGTCCTACCGGAGGAAGTCCCAAGGTTTGTGAAGTTCAGCGGCAAAGTTGTGCCTCTTAGGGAGGCAAGGCTTTCTTTCCCCATAGCCGGAAGGATAGCGAAGGTATACGTGCAAGAGGGGGAGCAGGTAAAAGAGGGGGCGGAACTTGTTTCCCTTGAGGATTCTCTCCTCCGGATAGAGCTGGCAATGGCTGAGGCCGAGTTGGAAGAGGCCAAGCTGGAATTGGAAGCCCTCAAGCTCTCCCCAAGTGAATTAAGCTCGGTGGAATTGGAATTGCAGGAAGCAAAGGCCTTAGTGGAAGAAGCTAAAGCCGAATTAGCGGCGGCCCAGGCGGAGCTCAGAATCGTTGAAGCTGGTCCCTCCGAGGATGAGTTACGCATCGCTAAAGCCGAAATGGATAGAGCCGAGGCCATAATGCGTCAAGCCCAGGCTGAATACGACAAAGTGGCCTGGGCACCTGGCATGGGAGCAAGCCCGCAGGCCATAGCTTTGGAACAGGCGACCCTTAACTATGAGCTGGCTAAAGCCCGCTACGAAGCCCTCCTTAAAGGCCCAAGTGAAGACCAAAAAGAGGTAGCAAGCTCCAAAGTTAGGGCAGCCTACGCTCGCCTCAGGGCTGCTGAAGCCCGGCTTGCCAGTGTTCAAAATCGCTACAATAGCCTTAAAAATGGGGTTGAACAGAAGAAAGTTGCTTTGGCCGAAACCAAAGTCAAGATGGCCGAACTCAAGGTTCAAGCTGCACGCCTTCGGCTGGAGCAAGCTACTTTGAGGGCACCATTTAGTGGAATCATATGGAACGTGTGGAAAAGCGAGGGGGAGGGGGTATCACCCGAAGACCTCGTAATAACCATGGGGGATGCTTCCGCGCTCAAAGTTGTAGTGACGGGGCTGAGCCAAGAGGACATCAATCTGGTCCAAGAAGGGCAGGAGGTCACGATCACAATACCCTCACTTTCAAACCTGACGCTCCCGGGCAAAATTGAAAGCGTAGTCCCTTCCTCTTCTGGCGAAGCGCGGTATAATATGTATGTAAAAGTCACAGCTTTCACCCCCCAGGTTAAGTGGGGGATGACAGCCATTGTGGTGGTTAGCGTGCGATGAAAAAAGAGGAAACGGAGAAAATTCTTGCTTTGCTCAAAAGCGAAGGGAAAAGGCTTACAAGCAAGCGGGCCTTAGTTTACCAGGTAATCCAGGAAAGCGAAAGCCATCTTCCGGCTGAAGAGATTTACTTAAGGGCCAAGGCTATAGACCCTAACATAAGTCTTTCCACGGTCTACCGGACTTTGAACATACTAAAGGAACTTGGCCTGGTGCGGGAACTCCACCTGGATGAGGAACATCACCACTACGAGCTGGTGGGGGGTACTGCTCACTACCATATGATATGCTCCCAATGCGGCAAGGTGGAAGAATTCAAAAGCAAGCTTGTGGAGAGGCTGACGGAAGAGCTGGAGAAAAACTACGGGTTTGAAACCAAATCAATCCACATAGACTTTATAGGGCTTTGCGCCAATTGTCGTTCCAAAACTTAATAGTTTAAAGGCGATGACGGAGAATAGTAGGCAGCCGTTCCGGCCCACAGAGAGTCGCCGGGGCTGAGAAGGCGATGGCCGGTGGTTGCCGAATCCCCTCCCGAGCGGCAGGAGGAAAGGCCCGAAAGGGCCGAGTATGCTGTGCCGGAAGGCCCCCGTTAAAGGGCCATAGAGGCCATAGCTAAGGCTATGGCGAAGAAAGGTGGCACCACGAGGGCGTGAAGCTTCTCGTCCTTTCGGGCGGGAAGCTTTTTTGCTATAAAGCCCGAAAACTCAAGTAAGGAGGTGGGATTATGTTGGACCTGGATTTCATAAGAACGCACCCCGATGAAGTAAAAGAGGCCTTGATCAAACTGAACACCGATGCCCCCATTGACGAAATCCTGGAGTTGGACAGGCAACGGAGGGAAATTTTAAAAGAACTTGAAGAATTGCGCCATCGCCGAAAGGTCGTCTCCAAAGAAATCCCAACGGTAAAGGATGAAGCAAAACGCCAAGAGCTGAGCGAAGAAATGCGCCAGGTCAGAGAGAGGATAAGCGAACTTGAGGAAAAACTCAGGACCGTGGAAGAAAAGCTCTACGAGGACTTGCTCTGGGTCCCGAACATGCCTCACCCCAAGGTCCCC
>CAZPWR010000186.1:0-1910 GCA_964590555.1 uncultured Anaerolineae bacterium
GCCGAAAGCTGGCAAAAGCAATCGGCCCTGAAGGAGCATGTAGCTCCAAGCTAAACCGAAAAGCCAAAAGGCGTAAGGGAAAGAGAAGAAAATTAAAGCGTCGCGTACTCGCAATTGCTCCCTTTTGGGCATGAATTTCCAGGCCAGGAGAAAAGGCCAAAGTCCTAAGAACAAGGGGCCAAGGGAAGCCGAATAGCCCTTCATTCCCTCAATCCCCCAAATCGTGGCATCCCAGAAAGCGGTGACAAGCTTCAAGGGATTAGTTCGGGCGAAACCTGTCCATGGCCTCCCGAACCACCACTTCCGCCAGTCGTCCCAGTACAGGCCTTTAAGAAGGAATGGGTAGAACGGGTCACCCATAAGGGCAAAGTTTTTAATTAGCCAAGGGGAGAACAGGATGAAAGCGGTTAAAGGGAAAAGGATGGCGTACCTCTTCGGGCGAGAGGCGAGCACTAACACGAAGAAGCCGGCTATTGGCACTATTAATGCGGTATACTTTACTGAAAGGGCGAAGCCGGCCATAACCCCGCCCAAGATAAGCCATTTCAAAGAGCCTGTCTCCCGGTAGAATTCCAAGGCCTCAAAAGTCAAGGTCACATAAACCAATAAGGCTATGTCCACATAAGGCCAACCGGCCAAAACAAAAGCCGTAGGAGCCGAAAAGATTAATGCCCCCACAAGGTAAGGGTTATTGGAAAACCCAAAGCCGATAGAAGCAGCCAAGAGGCCGTAGAACCAGTGGATTACGGCAGCGGTCCTCTCGCCTGTAAGAGCCATCCCCCAAGTGAAAAGCATTTCCAGCAGTTGCGGGAAACCAAGGTAAGGCAAGTCCAACGGGTAATGGATTTTCCCGCTTCTCAAATAAAACTTTGGGCCTGTGAGATGGTAAACAAGGGAATCCCAAGCAGTGGGAGGGGTAAGTGCGTGGAGAAGGGCGAGGGTAAGGGAAGAAGCGAGGTAAAAAGCCAGGAAGGTTTCAAAACGATTTTGAGGCCTGGGAAACTTTGCCTCTCGGAAAGCATGGCGAAGCTCCGGGCCAAAAGCCAAGAGGCCTATCACCGTAAGGGGCCACAAAACCACAGGCTTGAGGAGGCCAAGAGCCCCAAGGCCAAGCGCGACCAGAGATAATAATCCCAGCCCCAACGCTGCAGACCAAACAAGCTTGGCCGGAGGGTCAACTGAGGCTTTCCTGAGGATGAAAAGGCCAAGCCCCGTGGCAAAGGCGGCTACTGCCATACCACCGGCTAAAGCTGAAATAGCTTTACCAAGTGCTAAGAGGTTGATAAGCTTAAAAGGCTTATGGGGTATGAAGTAGAAAGCAGAAACGAGGAAAAGCCAAAGAAGGGCTAAGAAAAGGCCAAATCGCAACCAGCGGGGAATCATGCTTTAATACCCCAGGCTTAGGGCTTTCGTTGCCTATTTTAGACAGGGCCCAAGCTTTCCAGAGGTTCAGTAGCTTTCTCCAAATCTTCAATAGAAAGGCCTTCCCTCCCTTCAACAGAGGCCTTGCCAATCTTTATGCTCAAGAGCTCTCTGTGCTTTTTGCTTATTTCTTGGGCAGGATAAAAGGCTTCAATCGTGCGAATCATAACCTCTTTAAGCCTGTCTTCAATCCCCTCCCCTTTCTCCGCTTTGGATAAAAGTAAGAATTCAGTCTCTCCGAGGTGGCCAAGGATACCTTCCCCTTCAACTTGGTCCAGTAAGTTCTTAAGCACAAGTGCTACTGCCCTTAGTAGGTCATCAGCAGCCAGGAAACCGTAGAAATCCTTGAACTCTTCAACCCCTTCCAACAAAATGCGAAAAGCCGTCCATCTTCCCTCTCGGAGCATAGGAGCGATTTCAAGGGCTAAGGTTTCCCGGTTGAGCAATCCAGTGGTGGGATTATGGGGGCGGGGCCTCTGAAGTGCTTT
>CAZPWR010000187.1:0-14778 GCA_964590555.1 uncultured Anaerolineae bacterium
CCCAATGGGAGGAGCAAACTCAAAAGGCTGACCATAACCACAACCTCCTTAAGAAATTTTGGCTGGAGAGCAAGCCATGAAATTCATAGTTGACAGCATGTTAGGCACCCTCGCCAAATGGCTCCGAATCTTGGGCTACGACACCCTCTATTTCCCTAACATGGACGACGATGAATTGGCCTACCGGGCGATGGCGGAGGATAGAATCCTCCTCACCCGGGACCAAGAACTGGCCCGAAGGAGGGGAGTCCGGGCCATCTTGATTAAAAATGCCCCTCTGGAGGATCAGCTCCTTCAGGTTTTCCAAGAGCTCAAACTTGAAAGGCAGAACTGCTTCTCCCGCTGTCCGATCTGCAATGAACCCCTCAAGCCTGTGGAAAAAGAAAGCGTTCGGGGGAAGGTCCCCCCTTACGTTTTCCAGACCCAAGAGCAATTCAAGATTTGCCCCAGCTGTCATCGCATTTACTGGAAGGGCACACACTGGCAGAAGATGAAAGAGCTCCTGGACAAGGTCCTTTCGGAAGGAGGCCATGATGCTTAGCCTGGTCCTCTGCCTTGGGATAGGGCTTGGTGCTGGAATCCTCAGTGGGCTCATAGGCATAGGCGGTGGAGTGATAGTAGTGCCTGCCCTGGTTTACATTTTCAAGATGCCTCAGCATTACGCTCAAGGCACAACCCTGGCCATGCTTGTTCCCCCCATAGGGATAATGGCTGCCTACACCTACTACCGCCAGGGGTATGTCAACCTTAAAATGGCCCTCTTTCTGGCCGCTGGCTTCTTTATCGGGGGGCTTTTGGGGGCTAAACTGGCCGTGCATTTGCCCAATGACACCCTAAGGAGAATATTCGGCTTTGCCCTCCTCCTCATCGCCCTGAAGATGATTTGGGGCAAATGAATCGGAGAAAGAGGAGGGAAGCAAAAACCAATGCCACCGAAAGCTGGCCTGGCTCCAGGGGCCTTATCATCCCCGTGACATCACCACGTAGGAAGCGGAGGAAGAAGTCAAAAGGCAAATAGCCGATGGCGTAGGCCAGGAAAACGTTGCCAGCCTTGCTTGCTCTCCAGTAAATGGCCAATAGGGCAAAAAAGAGAGTGATGCTCCATAAAGCCCCAGCCAGCTGCACGGGGAAGCGATAGGCCTTGACCCCGTAAACATCGGACAAGAAAAGGGCCAATGGGCCTCTCCACTCCTTCCCATAAGCCAATCCAGCCGTGTAGCATGCCCACCACCCCAGAGCTTGAGCAGGAAGGATTGAAAGGGAGGCTAAATCCAGAAGCTCTGCTAAGCTAACCTTCTGGAATCGGGAGAAGAGGTAAAGGGCCAGCAACCCGCCAGCCAAGGCGAAGGAGAAAGCCAGCCCCCCTCTCCAAAATTGCCAAGCTTCCTTCAGGTTTTCAGAGAAATACTCCCAATTGGTCAGCACAAAGCCTGCTCTACCGAAGATTATGCCCCCCGTTAAGCTCCAGAGCAAGGCATCTATGGCCTTCTCCATGCCCCATTTCTTCTTTCCCAACCCAGCAAATATAGCTGAACCGGCCAAAATCCCAAGCAAAAGGAGCAGAGTATAAGGGGTTATAGGCCACTTCCACAGCCAGAAAAGCGGCTTCAAGGGTTACCTCCTTTCCAGCCGGATGAAGTCCATGGCTGCGGCCAGGGTTCGGCTATCGGGGTTATAGCCCAAGCGGAGGTAGGCATCTTCTCCTTCCCTTTCCAAACCAGAGCCAGGCGGACTCCCCTTCACCCCGATAAAAGCGTAGCTTGGCCCTTCGGACGGTCCGTTGAGGCCGAGGGCTCGGAGGACTTGAGGCGCATTTCCGGGCCAGAGACCTCCGTAAGCAGCCCCGACTACAATGTTCCCCGGCTCTATCCCCGCCACGAAAGAACTTAGGCCTTCCTCCTCTTCAGGGCCAAAGGCTTTCATTGCCACCACCATCCCCTTTTTAGGCTCTATAACCGCCAGATTAAGCCCGGCTTTGTTCAGAGAGGCGTTCTTCCCCCCTACGGTTATGAAGGCAAAATCCTGGCCGGAATGAATTTCCAGCTCGGCAGGAGAGTTCACCCCGGTTGAGCCTATGGCAAACTCTGGAGGGAAGACCTTCCGGGGGGAAGCTAAGTGCGAAAACCTAAGCTCAAGCTTGCCGGGGCGGTTCAAGCCGACGCCTTCAGGAACTGAGAAGGAAAGCTCGTTCCATCCTGGAGAAAGCTTGGCTTCCCCTAAGGATATGCCGTTGAGGATAACTCTAACCTTCTGTTCCGGGGAGCCAGGGTAAGTGAAGGGCGCAACCCTTAGGGTAAGGCTATAGGAACCGTTTTCCATGGGAGGAAGGAACACTTCCGCCTTCTTGGAGACCGCCCAAACTGCCGTACAACCAGCCACCTCCTCGTTCCTATCCCAGCCTTCTCCGAGGTAAGGCAGAGACTCTTCCCTACCGAAATCTATCTCCAAAGATGAGGCCGGGGGTAGGGGTTTAACTTTGTAGACTTTCGTCCCCTGCCCCTCCAGGTAAGGCTCGGCCGGTAAAAGCCTCTCCACAAGCTGGACTGTTCTGGTGTAAGTGTCGGAGTAGGGAGCCCGGCCTGGGGTAGGGGGCAAAACAACGAGATAGCGGATATCGTAGAGGCGGGCAAGCTCAGGAGCTTGGGCCTTGGCCTTGGCTTCAAGCTCCGGCGGGACATCCTGGTAAGTTTCGGCTAAGATTATAGCCTGGAATAAGGGCAGGCGCAGGAAATAATCAAACTGGAAGGGCGGATTGCGGGAGATATTCCCGCTCAGCAGCTTCTTCCCGTGAGCTACCTGGTAGTACTGGGCCTGAGTGCTTTCTGCCCCAGCCATCCCGAAACTGTTGCGCCATCCCAAGGGCAACTGCAGGATAGCAAATTCACCCTCTTCTTGCCCGATAAGCCAGAGGGAAGCTGGTATTCGTGCGTCTGTGAGGGGCAGGGGTATTGCCAGATGTTCCATAATGATTAAAGCTGCAATTAATCCTCCCAAGGCCTTGGAGAAAGCGGGGGAAAACCGGCGCTCAAAGAGGCTCATTACCTTCTGCGCTCCGAAAGCCACCAAGACAGCCAAGCACAAAGTGAGGATAACGCTGAAGCGGTTGGGCACACGGTTGGCCCGAAAGATGGGGATGTAGTGGAGGAGGGCGAAAGGCATCGGGATGGTTATGGGTATGCCATCCATGTCAAAGACGTAGCGTTTGTTAATCTGGAGGACAGGGCCAAGGCAGAAGGAAGCGAAGAGGAGGGTTTGGAAAGCCCAAGTTTTAACGGCTTTGGGCGGATTTTTGACCAGGGCTACAATCGCTAAAACCAAGGAGAAATACCCCAGGAAAACCGTATTCACGTCTGCGAAGCGGGAACTGCCTTCCGTCACTGCCCTCAATTCCCTCTCCCATCCGATTCCCAAGCCTGGATGGAGAGCAGTCGGGGTGAAAAAGCCCAAAAGGTCGGTGGAAAGCTTGAGGGCATCCCCCCAGCCCTTTAGTTCGTACCCTTCAAAGAGAAACTCCCGGAGGATGGGAATTAGCACCGGCCAATAGGTAGCGATAATCGTCAAGGCCAATATCGCTATCCTCAGGAGCAAGCCCTGGCGATATAGCTCCCTCCTCCGCAGAAAGATGTAAAAGGCGGAGAAGATGAAGAGGAAGGTGCCGAAAATCATCTCGCAAAGCATAGCCATAGTGCCAAATAAGCCAGCCAATACAGGGTTTTTGAGGCCGGGTTCTTCTACAGTGCGAATGAAGAAGAGGACGAAAAAGGGAAGCCACTGAGTGCTAACCATATCGTAGTGACCAAGGGCAGCATAGACATGGCGGTTTGAGGCGAAAGCGTACAGTATCCCCGCCAGGATGGCAGCAGCCCGGGCGTAATCCTTTAAACCGCTACAGCGCAAAAGGTAAAGCGCCAGAAGGTAAGCCCCCCAGCCGCTTGCGACCCAGGTGAAAATCAAAGTTAGATTGCTGACCAAAGGCAAAGGGAGGAAAAAGGTGAGAGGCAAAGCGATGGCGCAATTGAACAAGTTGTAAGTGTAGAGGATGAGCTTCGTCCCGACCGGGAAGAAAATGTAATCGGTGGAAAAGGGCGAGGTGTGGAGCTCTAAGAGGGAGCGTCTGAACCACCAGATGTTCCAGATGAAAGTGTATTCATCAAAGGCCCATAGATTGCTCCCTGGGACGTGAGTGGCCAAGTGGATGGGGAGAGGATAAGTAAGGAACAAAGTCAGGGCCAGAAAAAGCAAGGGGACAAGACCTTTCATTACTCGGCTTCTCCTTTGGTCCAGCCTTTTTGGGGAAATGATACCACAAATTTCCTTTTGCGCAACTGAGGATGGTGCCTGGGCCGAGAAATCGCCACCGTAAGGGCCAATTCAGGACCTATTGCCCCAGCCCCGGATATCTCCCGAGGCGTTCCTCAGCTTATCGTCCCCGAAGCACGATGGGAAGCCAGAGGCGGCGGGTCAACGCCCGCTCCTCAATCCAGACCAAACGGTTATCCCCTTCGTGGCTAAGGATGGCGATTCCCCTCACGGGGTCAAAGACCATATCTCGGGGATAGATGCCAGTGGTCAGGTGCGTCCATACCTGCGGCCCCTTCAAAACTGCCACCTGTGTTTGCCCCGTCACGTAGGCCAGCCCGCTGCGTGGACTCACCCATACTCGCATAGGTTCAAAAGGGAGTGTAACCGTAGCCACCCTGTTCGTTCCGTTCAACACTGCGACCCGCTGGGTACCACTTAAGGCCGCATACACCCACGGCCCCGCCGGGTCCGCCGCCAAAGCCACCGGCACACCCTCCACCTCTAACGAGGTCACAAGGGTAGGCCCCGAAATTATCCAGATGGTCCCTGTAGGGCCGACCCCGGAGCCTACATACGCCAGGCCACTGCTTGGATGGGCAGCCAATGCCCGCAACGGATACATCCCGCTCACCGTCGTCAGCCATTGCGAAACCGTTATCGGGGTCGTGAGGGAGAGGACGGCTACCTGACCCAATCCCCCCACGTAGAGGTAGCCACGCTCAGGGTCTACGGCCAGATCTTTAGTAGGCCCCGAAAGGTCTCCTCCGATTGGCAAACTTAGGATTTCGGTGCCTGTAATTGCGTAAATTTCATCCACCACATAATAGTCCTTGCCGCCGAAAATCACTCCGTAATCGGGGGCTGCCCGCAGGAGTTTAATCCCCGAAGGGAGGGAGCGAGTTATCCAGCCTTCCCCTTGCCAAATCCAAAGCCACATGCCCGGCAACGCCACGTAGGCCCAACCGGTCCCAGGGTCGACTTCCAGCCGCCGTTCCTGGGGCAGGATGAGCGGGTAGCTCCACGGCGAGAACGCCACGGAGGTGACCACTTCCGTTCCGGAGAGGACATGGAAATGCCCGCTGAAGAGATCCAGGGCGTAAAGCCGCCCATCGGGAGATAGCGCCAGAGAGCCCAAGCCGAAACCGTTCGGATACTCCGCTACGGGGGTTGTCCGGCTGAGCACCAAGAGGTCAGAAGGCAGCGTAACTCCGGAGCTATCTCCCCACCCAGCCACGTACACCCATCCATCCTCAGTGGGGAAGATCTGCCGGGGACGCACGGGCATGGAGATCACGCCCAGGAGCTTTAGATCGCGGGAAAACACGTGGACCTCCTGATCAAAAAAGGCCCCAGCCACCACCTCCCCCGTGCCCGGAATCACTGCAATGGGGTTGTAGCCACGCGGGAAGGGAATACGGGTAATCACCTCCGTCCGGGAGAGGACAGTGAGCCAGTCTGAGCTTAAGTGGGTCAGATAAGCGCGTTCGCTGTCCGGATCCGGAGCGATCATATAGGTCTCGGTAATGGGGAGGGAGGCGCTCACCGTCCGTCCATTCAGGACTTTTAGTTCATCCTGGCCGCTAACGTAGGTGAGGCGACTGTGGGGGTGATATACGATTTGGTAAAGCATACCGCTTATTAGGACAGTGGCCACTTTCTGAGTACCGCTGAGGATCCAGACTTCAGAATTAGGTCCGTAAACGTAGACTCCCAAGTAAAGATCCCCGCTATCTGGATGCGGGACGAGAGGCCCGGCCATGGGGGCGCTCATCATTGTCAGGACGGTCGTCCCACTGATTACCGCCAGGTCCGTGGAGACTGGCGGGAAGGGAATTCTTTGCATTGTGACGTAAAGCAGCTGGGTTCGGGGATGAAGGACTACATCAGTCACCGTATAAGGGAGAATCACCTCTCCCACCGGGGTAGTCCCGCTCATTATAAACACTGAGTGCCCCTCTGCCCGGAACCAACGAGGGGTTTGGGCATGGAAGCCCATGACGCAGGAGCCGGGCTTAATGCTCTGAACCTCTGCCCCTTGAAAGGTCATCCAGCCGCCATCGCGGCAGACCCATACCTCGCCAGAGGCAGGCTGAACCCCCAGGACACTGGGATAAATACCAGCCCCTGGCTTCAGAAAGCGCTCGGCCGTGATTACAGGAATCACTGGTTCGGAAGAAAAAGCGTTGGCAAGGTCAAGCCCCGCAGGGGAAGCCGGCCGGAGCGTGAGGGTCATACCAAGGACAAGACCGCCTGCGATCAACACGCATATCCAGATTTTCCGCATCCTTCCCCTCCTGAGAGCCTGGTTTCTGGAGCGAGATTATAAAATTTTGACGAAATCTTGGCAAAAGGTCGTTCTAAGCCGCATGGCTTTCCAGTTTTCAAATGTGGCGGTGCCCCCAGACCTCCCGTACCCACCTGCAAGGAGGGAAAAGGGGGCGAGTTGCGAACCCTGGCAAGCCCGCCCGCGAGTGGGACCCAAAACCCTGGCAAACCTTCCGCAAACGAAGGCGGGAACCCCCATAACCACCCTGCGAAAAAGCAAGCTGCCCTACGCTCTCCACCCCATCCTGCAGCCAAAAGCAACCACTACCCTGAAAAACTGGATAAATCACCGGCCTTTTGCGCACTCGGTATCCTCTGCGGTATAATTTCTAAAATCCTCGGAGGGAGGTAGTCTATGGAGCTAAGCAAAATCATCAAGTATGCCCGCGGCGAAGAAGAAGTGGACTTGCTCCTCAAAAACGTCCGCTTAGTGAACGTCCTTTCGGGAGAAATTTACCTTACTAACGTGGCTGTGGCCAGGACAAAAATCGTCGGCTTTGGGGAGTACAGGGCTAAGGAAGTTTTGGACTTGGACGGATATTACCTCTGCCCAGGCTTCATAGATGGCCACGTCCACATTGAAAGCTCAATGCTCACAATCCCCGAATTTGCCAAGGCCGTAGTCCCTCACGGGACGACCGCTGTGGTTATAGACCCACACGAAATCGCCAATGTCTTGGGCCTTGACGGGATAAGGTACATGCTGGAGTCCAGCAAGTATAACCCCTTGAGCGTTTACGTAATGCTTCCATCCTGCGTCCCGGCTACCGACATGGAGACCTCAGGTTCACAGCTTGCTTCTTACGACCTTGCCCCGCTTTTCTCTAACCCCTGGGTTCTGGGCTTGGCGGAAATGATGAATTACCCAGGCGTTATCTTCGGGGAAAGCGAGGTCTTGGCTAAAATTGCCTCCGCAAGAGGCCATCCGATTGACGGACACGCTCCAGGGCTGACAGGGAAGGACTTGGCTGCTTACATTGCCGCCGGCATAGGTTCGGACCACGAATGCACCACCATTGAAGAAGCCAGGGAAAAGCTCAGGTTGGGGATGTATGTAATGATAAGGGAGGGGTCTACAGCCAAAAACTTGCGTGATCTCCTACCTTTAGTTACCCCAACCAATGCCCGCCGGATGATGTTCGTTACCGATGACCGCCACCCAGGCGATTTGATAAAAGAAGGCCACATTGACCACATCATAAGGCTGGCCATAGACCAAGGGATTGACCCCGTCCTCGCTATCCAGATGGCAACCTTGAACCCGGCCGAATACTTCGGCCTCAAGGATTTGGGAGCGATAGCCATAGGCCGCCAAGCCGATATGGTCCTTTTTGATAACTTCAAAGACTTCCGCATCTTGAAAGTCTGGCGAGCAGGAACATTAGTAGCCGAAGACGGTAAGATTATCCCGTGGGAAAGGCCTCAGCGCTCAATTCCCCTCCGCAGCTCAATGAACATAAAGTGGGATGGCGTTGATTTCCGAATCCCAGCCCAATCTTCAAAGGTGAAAGTGATAGAAATCATCCCTGGCCAAATCATAACCCGCAAGCTGGTAACCGAGGCCAAGATAGTTGATGGCTACGCCGTAGCTGATACGGATAGGGATATACTGAAGATAGCGGTCATTGAGCGCCACACTGCTTCGGGAAACATGGGCAAAGGGTTCGTGAAAGGGTTCGGCCTGAAAAGAGGGGCCCTGGCTTCCTCCGTGGCCCACGATTCCCACAACATCGTGGTCGTGGGGGTGAGCGATGAAGATATGATGAAGGCGGTTAAGGAAATAGAGGCGATGAAGGGGGGGCTTGTAGCCGTAGCTGATGGCCAAGTTCTGGCCAGGCTGCCCCTGCCCGTGGCTGGCCTCATGAGCGAAAAATCAGCTCACGAAGTGCATGCTGAGTTGGAAGAGTTGCTCAAGGCGAGCAAAGCGCTGGGTTGCACCTTGGAGGAACCCTTCATGGCTCTGAGCTTCCTCGCCCTCCCAGTTATACCCGAGCTGAAGCTCACCGACAAAGGCCTTGTGGACGTGACCGAATTCCGGTTCGTGGACCTCTTTGAGTGAGGAGAGATATGCCCAAGGTCATCTTAGCCTCTTCCTCTCCCCGCCGGCGCGAGCTTCTGGCAACCCTCGCACTACCTTACGAAATTTCCACCGCACCGGTGGAAGAAACCCCATTGGAAAACGAAAGCCCGAAGGATTTGGTCCAACGCCTGGCCTTAGCCAAAGCCAAGGCTATACGAACCACCAATTCGCAAGATATAATCTTAGCTGCCGATACCATCGTGGTCTTCAGGGATAAAATCTTGGGCAAGCCCAAGGACGAAGCCGAAGCCAAAGAGATGCTCCTGGCTTTAAGAGGCAATTGGCACGTGGTCTTCACAGGAATAGCAGTGCTGGCTCCACCATCGCTTGAACTTTTGGCCGTGGAATGCACGCAAGTGCTCATGAGGGATTACTCCCTTGAGGAAATAGAAGCTTATGTAAACTCAGGAAGGGCTATGGATAAGGCTGGGGCCTACGGGGTACAGGATGAAGGTTTCCGCCCAGTAGCGAAGATAAGGGGCTGTTACACCAACGTAATGGGCCTTCCGCTCTGCCTAACGGCGGAGCTTTTGGGGAAAGTTGGCTTTAACTTTGAAGCTTCCCCCGTCCAGATTTGCGAAAGGGCAACGCCACCGGAGTTCAGGGGTTCCCATGCTCTGCGGCCTCTTCAAGGGTGCTGAGAACACTCCGAGCCGCCGCCTCCCAAGTGAAAACCCTTGCCCTTTCCACCCCCCTCTCCCGCAAGCTTTGGGCTAACCCCGGCTCCTTTACGACCCTTTCCATCCCCTCAGCCCAATCTTCAGGGCGGTTGGGGTCAAGCAAGAGGGCAGCCTCGCCCAGCACCTCAGGCAAGGAGGAAGAGCGAGAAGCCAAGACTGGACACCCGCAGGCCATCGCTTCAAGGGGAGGGAAGCCAAAGCCTTCGTAGAGGGAAGGGAATAGGAAAGCCTCAGCCTGGGAATAGAGGGCTGGCTTGTCCTCCTCTGCTATCCAGCCGGTAAACTCCACAGCGCTTTCAAGCCCCCTTTCCCGGACCATCTTCAGGGGATTGAGGAGGGCTGGGCTTTCGCGGGTTGGGACTTTGCCTGCTATAACCAAGGCCGGCGTTTGGTTCCTGAGCCTATCGCGCAAAATCTGGTACGCATCCAAGAGAAGGCCAAGGTTCTTCCTGCGGTCAAATCCCCCAAGGTAGAGGAAAAAGTTCACGCTCAGCCTGTATCTCTCCCGAACAGCTTTCAGCGCCGCTTCATCCCTCACCGGCCTAAACTCCTCCCCTATCCCCGGATAGACCACTCGCACTTTCTCCGGGCTTATTTTGAAGAAGCCGATTACATCCTTCCGCGTAGAAGCCGAATCGGCCAAGATTAAGCGCGCTCTGGGGATAGCCACTTTTATCAAGAGGTTGTAAAGCTTCACCAGTGGGGAATACGCATACTCGGGGAAAAGGAAAGGGATGAGGTCGTGGACTGTTACGACCAAAGGCTTGGGGGAGGAGAGGGGAGGTCCCATGTAGGGGACGAAAGCTACATCCACATGCTCCCAAAGGCAAAAGAGCGGGAAGAGGATGTTTTCAAACCAGACCTTGTAAAAGTTGAGCAAGGCCTTCCCTGCGGGAAGCCACCGGCCTTCCAAGGCGAGGACTTTAACCTCGGCTCTGGCCGCCAAAGCCTCTAAAATTTTCCGGGAATACTGACCAGTCCCCGTCTCCGGCCTTTCCAGAAACCAGCCGTTGAACCCGACCTTAAGCATCGGTTTGAAATCGTCCTCCGCAGGCCTTGCCGAACTTCAGCCTTTTGAGCCGCAAGCTACGCCCTTGCCCCATTTTAACTGGTGGAAAAGCTTTTGGCAAAAAGACCCCTCCGGTTTATAATTTTCACAACTACACTGGCGAGGCGGGGTACGGGGATGGATAAAGTTAAGGAGCAGATTCTACTGGATAGGCTCTCTCAACTCGGAAGCGTAGCGATAGCTTTTTCGGGCGGTGTGGATAGCAGTTACCTCCTCTGGGCCGCTTTGAAAGCCCTGGGGCCAGAAAAGGTCCTTGCAATAACCTTTGTTTCCCCAGTAATCCCTTCTCGCGAGAGGGAGGCCGCTTCCCAAATAGCCCAAATGCTCGGAGCCCGTCACCTATTTTTGCCTACGGAACAGACGGATGACCCGGAGTTTTTGGCCAATACTCAAGAACGCTGTTACGTCTGCAAGAAAAGAGTCTTTTCCAAACTGGTAGAGTTCGCTCGCCGTGAGGGGTTCCAAAACGTCGCAGAAGGTTCCAACGTTGATGATGAGCTGGATTTCCGCCCAGGGGCCAAAGCCGTTAAAGAGCTTGGGATTTTAAGCCCCCTCAAGGAGGCTGGCCTTTCCAAGGAGGAAATACGCCACCTCTCGCGCTTGGCGGGGCTGCCGACCTGGGACAAGTCCCCTCAGAGCTGCCTGGCAACCCGCATCCCCCAAGGTAAGCCGATAACCGTTGAGGACTTAGCTATGGTGGAAAAAGCTGAGGACTTCCTCATCTCTCTGGGGTTGAGAACGGTCAGAGTCCGCCACAACTACCCTATTGCCCGCATAGAAGTCGGAAGGGAAGAGATGAGGAAAGTAGTAGATAGAGCAGAGGAAATAGTTTCGGCTCTCAAGGCGCTCGGGTACAGCTACGTAGTTTTGGACCTCCAAGGTTACAGGCCTGGGGGGATTTAAATGGACCGGGAAAAGCTTAGGCGGCTTTTGGAAGAGGTTCGGGAAGGGAAAAAGGGGGTAGAGGAAGCCCTTGAAGCTTTGCAAACTTTCCCTTTTGAAGAGTTGGAATTTGCCCGCTTGGATACCCACCGCCCACTCAGGAAGGGGTTTCCCGAAGTTGTCTTCTGCCCAGGCAAGACCCCAGAGCAAGTGGTGGAGATTATGGGGCGCCTCTACGAGAGGAGCGGGCGAGCTATGGCTACCAGAGCCTCCCCCGAAGTGGCCGAAGCCGTGCTCGCCGCTTACCCCCAAGCCAAGCACTTCCCCGAAGCCAAGATACTGTTCTTGGGAGAACCGTGCCCGAAGACAGGGCGAGGCACAATCTTAGTGATAACTGCAGGAACGGCTGATATCCCCGTGGCCGAAGAGGCCGCAGTTACGGCCGAAATCTTAGGCAGCTCCGTTGAACGCCTCTACGATGTGGGGGTAGCAGGTTTACACCGCCTTCTGGCATACAAAGATAAGCTTTTCTCGGCCAATGTCATAATAGTGGTGGCGGGGATGGAAGGGGCACTTCCGAGCGTAGTGGGAGGCCTCGTATCACGACCGGTCATAGCTGTCCCCACCAGTGTGGGGTATGGAGCCCACTGGGGAGGACTTGCCTCGCTCCTCACTATGCTCAACACCTGTGCTCCCGGGGTGGCAGTGGTCAACATAGACAACGGATTTGGGGCTGGGTACTTGGCCCACCTCATCAACCTTTGATGGGACGCCATGAAGATAGCCTATTTTGAAGCTTTCGCTGGAGCCAGCGGGAACATGATTTTGGGAGCAATCTTGGACGCAGGCCTGGAGCTGGAAAAGCTCCAAGAAGGCCTAAGAGCGCTCCCAATCGGAGGATACACAATCTCAGCCTCTAAGGTTAAAAAGCGAGGGATAGCTGGGACTTTCGTGGAAGTAAAAGTGGAGGAACCACAGGAGGAGAGAAGGCTTTCGGATATTGAAAGGATGATCCTGGATAGCTCGCTTCCGGAAAGGGTAAAAACTTGGAGTCTGAAGGTTTTCCGCCGCCTGGCTGAGGCCGAAGCCAAAGTTCACAACGTGCCAGTGGAGGAAGTGCACTTCCACGAGGTGGGGGCAGTGGATGCGATTGTAGACGTGGTAGGAAGCATCCTGGGGCTTGAGCTTTTGGGGGTGGAAGAAGTTTATGTCTCGCCCCTGCGCTTGGGCTACGGGATGGTAAAAAGTGCTCACGGCCTCTTGCCTGTGCCAGCCCCAGCCACTATGGAGCTAATTAAGGGTGTGCCGGTTTACGGCTGGGACGTAGAAGCCGAGCTTTTAACCCCCACAGGGGCAGCAATTCTCACCACTTTAGCTTGCTCTTTCGGCAGTCCTCCGCCTTTCAAGCTGGAGAAAGTCGGATACGGCGCAGGGTTTTGGGACCTTCCTTTCCCCAACCTGCTGCGCCTCTGCATCGGTGAAAGGGAAACATTCGGTTACGAGGAAGATTACACCACTGTCCTGGAAGCCAACATTGACGATATGAACCCCCAGTGGTTTGATAACCTGATGGAAAGGCTTCTGGAGGCCGGCGCCCTTGACGTTTACCTCGCCCCAATCCAGATGAAAAAGGGAAGGCCAGGGGTAAAGCTTGGGGTTATAGTCCAGGGGGAAAAGATTGAGCCTGTTCTGGACGTAATCTTCAGCGAAAGCACCACCATCGGAGTAAGGGCTTACCAGGTAAGGCGGTGGAAGCTGGAAAGGGAGGAAACCCCGGTGCTGACCCCCTTTGGGGAAGTGCGGGTTAAAGTAGCGCGCAGGGGTGGTCAAATCCTCAACATAGCCCCCGAGTACGAAGATTGCCGGAGATTGGCTAAGGAAAAAGGGGTGGCCTTAAAAGAAGTCTATCAGGCGGCCATGGAAGAAGCTCGGAAGCTTGTGAGGGGAGGTCAAGGTGGAGCAAGTTGAAACCCTCCGTTACCATCAAGGGCGACTTGAGCGATTCCAAAAGCCCTTGCCCGAAGAGGCTATAGTGACCTTAAGGGTCAACGGACAGGATTGGGTTAGCCTCTACTGCACCCCGCGGAATTTGAGGGAACTGGCTCTGGGCTTCCTTTATTCAGAGGGGCTGATAAAGGGATTGGAAGATGTGGTAATGGTCAGGGAATGCCCGGACTCAAAGGTTGTAGAGGTTGTTCTCTATCAAGATTTGCCCCTACCAACCCGCAAAATCATAACCTCAGGGTGCGGGCAAGGGGTAACTTACGTGGCTGAATCGGGTGATTTCCACCTTGAAGGTGGCGTTCGCCTTACACCGGAGAAAATCTTCGCCCTTATGAGCGAGCTTTACCGCCTTTCCCCCTCGTACCGAGAATCCGGCGGAATTCATTCCTCGGGCATAAGCGATGGGGAAAAGATTCTGTGGGTGGCGGAGGACATAGGCCGGCACAACACTCTGGACAAAATCAAAGGGCATTGCCTCCTTGAGGAGATTGAAACAGAGGGGAAAGCAATCCTGACCACTGGCCGAATTTCCACCGAGATGCTGATTAAGACCGCCCGAATGGGGGTATCTTTCCTAATCTCCCGCACTTCCCCCACGGGCCAAGCTGTGGAGCTGGCCCGAAAGTGGGGCATCACCCTTGTAGGGTACGCCCGAGGCAACGGCTTCAGGGTCTACTCTCACCCTGAGCGACTTGCGCTTTAGCTCTGGCCTGTAGTAGCTTAAGAAGAAGCGGTAGAAATCAGGGGAGCGAGTCTTCGGCCCTATTTTGAGAGGGATGTAGGCAGGATAGAGGATGAAAGCCTTGGTCTGAGTTCCCCCCGGCCCACCGTGAGTCGCCTTTTGCTCTTCAAAGGTTACTATGGTGCTTTTCCCCCTCATCGCTCCTATCACCACCACATCCCCAGAATGGGGGAAAGAAGCCAAGCGAGCTATCTCCCCAGCGATTTCCTCTGGTTCTCCATAGGGTGCGAGGATAGAGAAGTCGCCTCTAATTTCGCCATCTTTCCACACAGCAGCCCCTCCCGACGAAAGGAGGTGAATTTCCTCTCCCTCTTTCAGGGCCACGAGCCCCACTCCGGGGTGCCCGATCAGGCCTTTGAGCAAGCTCGGATACAGCTTTGAGAGCCGGCTGAGGGAAAGGCGCTCCCGCCAGGCATTGAAGTAGACATGGGCCAGAGGTCCAGAACAGGAAACGATAATCTTTTCCTCAGGCGTGGGCGTTTCTTCCGAAGACCAAGGGCCTAAAGTTTGCAAAGCCCTGAGCAATTTCCTCCACGGCCCCTTGTACTGGCTCCTCTCAGGCCCGTAAATCTCCCTCAGGCTCTCCTCCCTCTCCACCAAGCCCCTGAGGAAATCCCCAAGGCTTTGTCCGAAAGCCTCCCGGCAAGGAACCGAAGGGGGCAACCCAAGGCCGGACATGCAGAAAATGGCAGAT
>CAZPWR010000188.1:0-1668 GCA_964590555.1 uncultured Anaerolineae bacterium
CTTCCGGTTCAGCGGAATCTATGTAGACGGCCATTTTCCCCTCCTCTAAGCGCAGAATCGCTTCACTACTTTGTAAAGGACCCTGACACCGAAGAGCAGGCTGTCCACAGAGATGCGCTCGTTGTGGGCGTGGGCCAGCTCCATGAAGTTGCACTGCGGGTCATACTTCATGGGCGCAAAGCCGTAGACCTTGACCCCCCTCTTGGCCAGGAAGCGGCTGTCAGTGGTGGCGGGGAGCATGTAGGGGATGACTTTGCCCTGCGGGTCTTCCTCGGCTATGACCTCTTGGATGGTGCGGAAGAGATCGGTTTCGTAGTGGGTTTCAAATGGCTCAGGCTCCATGAGCACCTCTATCTCCACATCGGGCCCGAGGTATGGGCGGATTTCGGCCAAAAGGCTCTCCTTGGTCTGGCCCGGAAGGACACGGCAATCTATTTCTGCCTCCGCTTCGGAAGGGATAACGTTGGTCTTCTGGCCAGCCCTCAGGACGGTTGGGGTGGCTGTGTTGTGGAGGATGGCCCTGAACATGGGGGCAATCCTTTCCTGATCGGGCAGGCGCTTCAGGATGAACGGCTCAAAGAAGGGGTTTAGGATCAACGGCAGGAGCCAAGAGTTCGGAAACTTTTGGTCCTTAGCTATGGTCTTGATGAAGCGCTCAACGGTTGCCGTTCGGTGCATGGGCAGGCGAGCTTTCCCTAAGCGTACCAAAGCCTCAGCCAGCTTGAGGACCGCGTTGTCGCCTCTGGGGGTGGAGGCATGGCCCGGCCTACCCCTCGTCCGGACTTTTATCCAGCAAGGGCTCTTTTCGGCAGTATCGCATACGTAATAGCGATGGCCAGCGAATTCAATCCCGTAACCTCCACCTTCGTTTATGGCATACTCGCAGGCCAGAAGTTCCGGGTGGTTATCAAGGAGCCACTTTACTCCCATGGTTCCGCCCATCTCCTCATCGGCGGTGGCGGCTAAGATAATGTCCCTCTTAAGCTTCAGGCCTTCCCTCTTGGCCTGGATAAGGCACAGCATTTCCATAACCGTCAGCTGCTTTGTGTCCACTGCCCCTCTACCCCAGATGTATCCATCCACGAGCTCACCCCCGAATGGGTCGCGCTCCCAGTGAGCCTCCTCCACTGGCACAACATCCAGGTGGGATAGTAGGAGCAATGGGCCTCCTTCGCCCTGTCCTCTCAAGCGAGCGATTACGTTCCCCCTCCCCGGGGCCGATTCTATTACCTTGACTTCAATCCCCTCTTTGCTGAGGACTTCAGCCACGTATTCGGCGGCGGGGGTCTCGTTCCCCGGAGGGTTCACGGTCTTTATACGGATTAACTCCTGAAGGTGCTTTACCGCTTCTTCCCTTACTTCCATGGCTGCCTCCTTACCAAGGTTTTTCTGGGGAGAACTTGCGCCGCTGAAGCCACTTTATCGGCACCTTTAGGTTGAAAAGCTCTATGAGCTTGTTTATTTCCGCAATCTCTTCCTCCAGCCACTGGCTTTTCCTTCCTCCTGCCGAGTTCGCCACTTGGTACCACCTTTCAATCCTCTCCCGAATCTCGTTATCCAAAGCAATCCAATCGGGGACGAAGCCGGCATCGGCCAAGATTTTGAAGGCGAGGCGCCATTCAGGAGGGGTAAAAGGGTAATCTTCCAGGACCACGGGCTTGCCTTTGC
>CAZPWR010000189.1:0-3120 GCA_964590555.1 uncultured Anaerolineae bacterium
CTTATGAAGTACGGCCTTTTAATCTTATGGACCCGCCCATCGGGCAAGTAATATGATGGCCTTATGAGAGTGACTTTCATTTTCTGCCACCCAGGAAATTATATCACCAAACGGGATGGAAAGGCAAAGCAAAAGGGTGGCTTGCCAGGGCTTTCCAGATTTCCGGCGCAGTGGTTGCTTTCGGCCGCAGGATAAAATGGAAAGCGTAGGGCGATTATGCTTCCTCGCAGAAGGGTTATGGAGGGTCGGCGCAGGCCGACCCCTGCCCGAAGGCCAAAGAAGGCCGATTTTAATCGGCATGAAAGGAGCATAACCCCTACGCCCCCGGAGGGGTTCCGCCCCTTCCACCCCAGCAGGATGAGGCGGAGAGCACGGAGCAATTATGAGCAATTGCCCTACTGTGCCAGGGCCAGTTGGAGACGCAAACTAATGAAATTGCCTGTGGTTGAAAAATTGAAAAGCCCCGGGCGGCTTGAGCAAAGTCTGGCATTTTGACAAAGTGCGTGAATTGTAGTATCCTTTGGCAGGCGTTTATTTCGCTTGGAGTTGGCCCACAACCTCGCTTCAACCCTCCGCTGTGAACAATTGAAGGAAGGGATGATATGAATGCAAACGTAAAACGAGAGCTCTTCTGGGCCCCGCGGATTCTCTGCATCCTCTTTGTGCTTTTCTTGAGCCTCTTTTCCTTTGATGTTTTCAACAAGAGCCTAAGCTTCAGGGAAACAATCCTCGCTTTACTGGTGCACCTTAGCCCTGCATGCATCGTTGCGATTGCGTTGAGCATCGCATGGCGGTGGGAATGGCTCGGAGCACCCCTTTTTATCACATTGGCAGTTTTATACTTGGTCTGGGCTTGGGGGCGATTTCACTGGGTTGTTTACTTGGCGATTTCCGGTCCCTTGTTCTCAGCAGGTCTCCTTTTCCTGCTCAATTGGGCATATAGAGCACAGTTGCGAGCAAAATAACTGCAGTTTAGCTCAAACTGACTTGGAATAGGGGGAAAGAATATGGCCTTGCATAAGCCTTATTTCACCAATGAACGCTACGAGGCCTGGCGGGCCGTCTTCCGAGGGCATCGCTTCCCGCTGGCTTTCGTGGACTTGGACGCTTTTGACGCCAACATCGCGTATGTGGCCCGCAAGGTGGAAGGTTCCGGTAAGACCGTCCGCATTGGAACGAAGTCCATCCGGTGCGAGCCGCTGATGGTGCGGATTTTTCAGTTGGGCGGCCCTTGCTTCCGGGGATTCCTCACCTTCACCGCTGAGGAAACAGCATGGCTGGCTCAGAAAGGGCACGATGACTTTATCCTGGCCTACCCGACGGTCCAGCCAAGCGACTTGCGCATCCTGGCCGAGCTGACAAAGGCTGGGAAGACAGTCCGCACAATGGTGGATTGCCCGGAGCATCTTGAAGCCCTCTCGCGAGCTGGGAAAGAGGCCGGGGTTGTGATTTCCGCTTGCCTGGAAGTAGACTTGGCATACCGGCCCCTGGGCTTACCGATACACCTTGGGGTACGGCGTAGCCCGATTCGGACTCCGGAACAGGCGTTGGCCCTGGTGGAGTTTGCACGGCGCTTGGAAAGCGTCCGAATAGACTCCCTGATGGGCTACGAAGCTCACATCGCCGGGGTACAGGATGCAGTCCCTGGCGCTGTACTGAAGAACTGGCTATTGCGGACCCTGAAGAAACTATCAATTCGGGAGTTGACTCGCCGCCGGACTGCCATTGTGCAGGCTCTTCGGGAGGCCGGGGTAGAACTGAAAGTGGTCAACGGCGGCGGGAGCGGCAGTTTGATTTCCACCCTCCAGGACCCCTCTGTGACAGAGGTTACTGTGGGGTCAGGCTTCTACGCGCCGGCGCTTTTCCACCACTATGCCCAGGTCTCCTACCGCCCAGCGGCGTTCTTCGCCCTCCAAATAGTGCGCCGACCTGCCCCTGGCATGATAGCTTGCCATGGAGGTGGCTATGTGGCCTCCGGACCCGCAGGGCAAGACAAAGTCCCTATCCCCGTTCTACCCCCTGGCCTTCGCTATCTGCCCCTGGAGGGAGCAGGCGAGGTTTCAACACCCCTTATCTTGCCCAAAGATTGCCCAGAATTGCATCTGGGAGACCCGGTATTTTTCCAACACGCAAAAGCGGGGGAATTGTGTGAGCGGTTTAACGAACTTTATCTGCTTAGCGGAGGGGAGATTGTAGGGAAGGTGCCCACCTATCGGGGTGAAGGTAAGTGCTTTTTGTAAATCCAAAGCAGGGGGTAGAACCATGAAAGGAATACGCCGCACATTATTTTACATTCGCTATTCTATGGGCAACTTCGCCAACACCATCGCCTACCAGGTCTTCGGCAACCGCATCCAGTTCTACTACGTGGACATCCTGGGGCTGAATGCCGCAGTGGCGGGCATTATATGGACCATATATGGAATCTGGAACGCGCTCAATGACCCGCTTATGGGCCAGATTTCCGACCGAACTCGCTCGCCGATGGGCCGGCGCGTGCCTTATGTCCTCTTCGGCGCCATCCCCTTAGGCCTCTCGTTCTTCTTCCTCTGGACGCCGCCAGGGCGCAGTCCTGCTGTGCTTGCTGCCTACTTCTTCATCATCCTTTTCATCTTTGACGGCATTTACAGCCTAACCTGGATCGCTTACACATCCCTCTTCCCGGAAATCGCCACCACCGTGAGGGATAGGGTTAACCTCTCGGCGGCACGTGAGGTGTTGGCGGTCATAGCCCTGCTGCTTTCCTACATCTTGGCCCCCATCCTGGCGGAAACAGTCGGCTACGTTTGGATGGGCGCAATCATGGGCACTCTGGTCGCCGTTGGCTACCTGATTTCCATCATTGGGGTTCGGGAACGACCGCTTGTAGAAGAAGAGGGCACCGTCGGCCTACTGCAATCCCTGAAGATTGTGCTCTCCAGCGTGCCTTTCCGCTGGTTTTTGGGGGCGAACATGGCTAAAGAATACATCTGGCTGGTCCTGGGCGCGACGCTCCCCTTCTGGCGCAAGTATGCCCTTGGCATCCTCGGCCCGACAGAAGTGTTCGGAATGCGGATGAGTCCGGGGGACGCGGAGGCCATCCTGCTGGGGGGGCCGGGTCTGCTGGCCGTACCGACGCTC
>CAZPWR010000190.1:0-1510 GCA_964590555.1 uncultured Anaerolineae bacterium
AAACCTTCCGGGGATGGACGGGATAACAGCTACCGAGTTCATCTCCCGTGATGTGCCGGAAGCCCAAGTAATAATGATTTCGGTTCAGGGTGAGCCTGCCTACATGCGTCGTGCCATGCTGGCAGGCGCCCGAGAGTTCCTTATAAAGCCTTTCTCCAGCGATGAGCTTATATCGGCCATTAAGCGAGTTTACGAGCTGGGGAAAACTCGCCCAATGGTTGCTCCGCCTAAGCAACCACCCATAGTAGAAAAGGAGAAGCCAAAGAAAGAAGGCAAACTCATCACTGCCTTTAGCCCCAAAGGAGGAGTAGGGACCAGCACCATAGCTGCTAATTTGGCCGTCGCTCTTAGCTCAAGCGGAGGTAACCGCGTAGCCCTTGTGGATTTGAACCTTCAATTTGGAAGCCAGGATGTAATTTTCAACTTGCAACCTCGCCGCCACTTTGCCGACCTCGTCTCTGAAAACCTTACGCTGGACGAAGAAACAGTGACTGGAGCAATGCTTGCTCACCCATCAGGGGTTAAAATCCTCCTGGCTCCCCCTCGGCCTGAGATGGCCGACTATATAACCCCTGAACTTGTCAAAAAGGTCTTGGCTGTCCTCAAAAATGCCTTTGACTATGTCATTGTGGACTGTGCAAGCTTCCTAAACGATATAACCATTACAGCTTTGGAGGACAGCGATTTCATCCTCCTTATTACAACCCCTGAGCTTACAGCCATAAAGGGGACAAAGCTCTTCTTCCAAGTCTTGGAAGCCCTTAAATACCCAATCAACAACGTCCTCCTTGTCCTCAATAAAGACGACAGGCGCAGCGGGATAAGCGCTAAGGACATTCAAGCCAGCCTAAAGCACCCGATTGAAGCTGTCATCCCTAACGATGAAGTAAGAATCCTCCTCTCAGTGAACCGCGGCATTCCAATTTACTCCGCTGAAAGGGGGTCAGCTTTCTCGGAGGGTATTTCAAGGTTAGCAGGAAAAATCCAACAGAAGGGAGGAAGCTATGTCACTTCTTAAGCGGATTGAACGGATAGAACAAGAAAAGCCATCAGAAACTAAAAAGCTCGTTCGGCCGCCAGTTGAAGCCGATAAATTCTCCTTGATTTTCCACAAAGTCCAGGAAAAGCTTCTTTCAGAAGTAGACCTAACCAAGGCTGAAATTAACGAAGCGGAAGTCCGGACAAAAGTGGATAAAATCTTGAACGAAGTCCTCACCGAGGAGCACATATTCCTGAGCCGTATTGAACGAGACCGAATTTTCAACCAGCTTTTGGATGAAATTTTGGGTTATGGACCGATCCAGCCTTTACTCAACGATGATACCATAAACGAGATAATGGTTAACGGCCCTTACAAGGTCTACATTGAACGGAACGGCAAGATTGAGAAGACCAACATAACCTTCAGGGACAGCGAGCATCTGATGCGGATAATAGACCGCATCCTGGCTCCTTTGGGAAGAAGGGTGGACGAGAGTTGCCCATATATGGACGCCCGCTTACCAGATGG
>CAZPWR010000191.1:0-6261 GCA_964590555.1 uncultured Anaerolineae bacterium
TTGCCCCCCAGGACCGAAGGCACGGAAAACCTCTATCTTCAAGTCCTCAGTTTTTATCTCCACTTCCACATCCTCTTCTATGTCCGGCAGTACTTCTACCAGGGCAAAAGAGGTGTGGCGGCGATGGGCTGCATCAAAGGGAGAGAGCCTTACCAGCCTATGGACCCCTTTTTCGGCTTTGAGGTATCCGTAAGCGTAAGGCCCTTCTATTGCTACTGTAGCGCTCTTTATCCCGGCCTCTTCCCCGTAAGAGGTGTCGAGGATTTCGGTGTTGAAGCCTTTGCTTTCCGCCCACCTCAGGTACATCCTGAGGAGCATTTCAGCCCAATCTTGGGCGTCAACCCCGCCAGCTCCAGCATGGATTGATAGTATGGCGTTTTTGTAGTCATGCTCGCCGGAGAAAAGGAGTTTTTTCTCTTTCTCTTCCAAGGCCGCAGCTATGCTTTTGACCTCGGCTTCAAGCTCTTCCTCTTCAAACCCCAGCTTAGCCAGCTCCAGAGCATCGCGCGTTCTCCTTTCCAGTTCCCTCCAGCTTTCCACTTCTTCGCGGAGGGAGGCCAGCCTACGCATTGCCCTGCTGGCCTCTACTGGGTCCGACCATATTTCAGGCGAAGCGGTTTTCTTTGCCAGCTCCTCTATTTCTTTCTCCATTCCTGGCAAGTCAAAGACGCACCTCTATTTCTTGGATGCGACTGAGCATTTCGTTCAGGCGATGGATCAGCTCTTCCATGGCCACCTCCTCATTCCAGCAAGGTATTGACAAATTCCTGTGGGTCAAACTCGGCCCAATCTTCCAAATTCTCACCTGTCCCCACGAATTTAACGGGGACTCCGAGCTCTTTCACGATGGGGAAGATTGCTCCACCTTTGGCCGTCCCATCCAGTTTGGCCAAGATAATGCCGGTTATCTCCACTGCTTCTTTGAAATGTATTGCCTGGGACAAGGCATTTTGGCCGAAGGTGGCGTCAAGGACCAAAAGGGTCTCGTGGGGGGAATCGGGGACAAGTTTGGCAGCGACGTTGCGGATTTTCCGGAGTTCTTGCATTAGGTTGTACTTGGTGTGGATTCTCCCAGCAGTGTCTATTATGAGGATGTTGGCTCTGCGGGAGCGAGAGGCCTGGATGGCATCAAAAACCACTGCCCCTGGGTCGGCCCCAGGCTGGTGCGCTATGACCTCCGCTCCGACCCTCTCGCCCCAGATTTTGAGCTGGTCAATAGCCGCAGCCCTGAAGGTATCGGCCGCGGCCAGTATGACCTTGTGGCCTTTGCGGCGGCAGTAATGGGCAAGCTTAGCTATGCTTGTGGTTTTGCCTGAGCCGTTAACACCGACCACAAGGAAGATGTTCAAGGGGCGGTTGTGGTCAAGGTTGAAAGCTGGCTTTTCCTTGAGGATAGCCAACAGCTCCCTTTTGAGGGCTGGCTTCAGTTCCTCGGGAGTCTGGACTTCCCGGCGCAGTTTTTCCAGGATTTCGGTTGTGAGCCTGACTCCAAGGTCGGCTTGGATTAGAGCAGCTTCCAGTTCTTCCCACATTTGTGGGGTGATTTTTTGGCCTGTAAAGAAGCCTTTAAGTCTTCCCAGGCTTTTTCTGGTCCTTTCCAGCCCCTTTTCCCACAAATTCGCCATTTTTCCCCTCCATCCTCCGGTTATTTATACCACAAAGGCAATGCTGGTGCAATCCTTTGAAGCCCGGTGGGTTGAGATTGCAAAGGGCTCCCCCCAGTAGCCGTTCGGGAACGCGGGTCGCCAGGACGGAGAGGGGCGCTTTAGCGCCTCATCTTTGCCTGAGCGGAAAGGCCGACGGCCCAGCCCGACGAACTTGGGACACACCCGGCCATAATGACTGTTTGACGTCTTAAGGATAAAGTGTTACAATTGAGGACAAAGGAGGGAAGTGTGAGGAAGGCTTTTGCCCTTTTGGTGCTCTTAGCTTTAACAGCTTGCGCAAGCCCGACCCCTCCCCCGGGAGGGATAAGCCCGGAAGGACACTATTACCTGGGGCCTAAAGACGCTAAAGTCTTCATTGAAGAATACTCCGATTTCCAATGCCCGTACTGTGGACTCTACGCCCGTGAGACGTTGCCCAAGATAAAGAGCGAGTACATTGAAAAAGGGCTTGTGCGCTATCAATTTATAAACATGCCCCTGCGGAGCATCCATCCAGCGGCACAGAAAGCGGCGGAAGCGGCCCTCTGTGCTGGAAAACAGGGCAAATTCTGGGAAATGCACGATTTGCTCTATGAAAGACAAGGGGAATGGGCGGGGCAAATATCCCCATTAAAAGCTTTTGAAGGTTATGCCAGCCAGATAGGCTTAAACGTGGAAAAATTCCGAACCTGCTTGCAAACAGGGGAAACAGCCCTTCAAGTCCAGAACGACTTGGCTGAAGCAGCCAAAAGAGGGGTTACCGCTACCCCAACCTTCTTCATAAACGGGAGGAAGCTGGAAGGGGCTTATCCATACGAGGTTTTCAAAGCTATAATAGAGGAAGAGTTGCGGAAATAATGCGCTTGGTTTAAACTTAAAATTAGGAGGGTTAAAAAGGGATGGCTCAGTTCAGCCGGGAGAAGGCTCTGGAGACAGCCATAGCCACAATAAAAAAGCGGTTCGGGGATGGGGCTATAATGCGCCTTGGGGATGTCCCCAAGCGAGATATTGCTGTTATCCCAACAGGTTCCCTGGCCTTGGACATAGCCCTCGGAGTAGGAGGAATACCGAGGGGTAGGATAACTGAAATCTTCGGCCCGGAAGCTTCGGGCAAAACTACCCTTGCCCAGCACATAATAGCTGAAGCCCAAAAACTGGGGGGGACAGCCGCTTTCATAGACGTTGAGCACGCCCTTGACCCCAATTATGCCCGGAAGTGCGGGGTGGATGTGGAAAACCTCTTGGTAGCCCAGCCCGATACTGGAGAACAAGCTTTAGAAATAACCGAGGCTTTGGTGAGGAGCGGAGCGGTAGACGTAGTGGTCATTGACTCAGTGGCAGCTTTGGTCCCGAGGGCAGAAATTGAAGGGGAAATGGGCGATGCCCACGTCGGTCTGCAAGCTCGCCTCATGAGCCAAGCCCTCCGCAAGCTTGTGGGGGCCATCCACCAATCCCAGGCAGCTTTGGTCTTCACTAACCAGCTCCGCCAAAAGATTGGGGTAGTGTTCGGAAGCCCCGAAACCACTACCGGAGGGATGGCCTTGCGTTTCTATGCTTCCATAAGGCTTGACCTTAGGAAGCTTGAGAGCATAAAGAAAGGTGGGGATATAATAGGCAACAGGACCAGAGCTGTAGTCAAGAAGAACAAGGTAGCCCCACCTTTCAGAGAAGCGGAGTTTGACATCCTTTACGATGAGGGAATCTCCAAAGAAGGAGACATCCTGGACCTGGGTGTAGCTTACGGCATAATTGAGAAGAGGGGGACCTTCTACTCCTATAAGGATACAAACCTTGGCCAGGGCAGAGAGAACGCTCGCCAATTTTTGAAGGAGAACCCTGACCTGAGGGATACTCTGGAAGCCCTCATAAGGGAGGCGGCGGGCCTTCCTCCCAAAGAGGCCCTGTTCCGCCTCAACACTTAAGCACCGCTGCAGTCGGAAACAACCCCGCCCCTATTACCCTCTTGGGATGGGGTAAGAGGGGTGGGTTGAACTAAAAAGCCCCATACCCTTGTGAAACCCGTCCTTAGGGGAGGGGTAGTTTTATAATCTTAACCGGCTGCAGTGGGAAAGGCAGCCGGTTCAATTTTTACAAAGGGAGGAAAATTTGCCGGGATTTATAACCCGGATTAAACCCTGTGGCCCTGAAGGAAAGAAGGTAGCCATAACCATAGAGGGCTTCCTGCCCTTAGTCCTGCCCCGCTCTGAGGCCGAAGGCCTTCAGGAAGGCCAAGCCCTTTCTGAAGAACAAATAAGCGAGCTCTGGGAAAAAGCCAAGCTATACGAAGCTTGGGAAGCTTCCCTCCGCCTCCTAAGGTTCAGGCCAAGGAGCGAGCAGGAAATAAGAAGTAGGCTTCGCCGTAAGTTCCCCCAAGAGATCGTGGAAAAAACCATAATCTCCCTTCGGGAGAAAGGCTTGATTGATGACCGACTCTTCGCCCGCTACTGGGTGGAAAACCGCAGGGAATTCAAGCCTTCTGGTTTCAAAAAGCTCCGCTACGAACTGCGCTCAAAAGGCGTATCGCCCGAAATCATAGGGGAAGTTCTGAGCAACCTGGACTTCGCCGAAGAAGCCTACAAAGCAGCCTTAAAAAAGGCACAGCGTTGGCAGAGCCTGGACGAATTTTCTTTCAAAAAGAAAATGGCCGATTTCCTCGCCCGACAGGGCTTCTCCTTTGAAATCATAGAAGAAGTGGTGCCAAAGGTGTGGAGAGAAATCCAGAGGGAGGAGTAAGAGATGGGGCTAATCTTAGCAGTTGCTTTGTTTGCAGCAGCACTGGCCTTTGCAGCCGGCTACGGCCTTAGGCTTTACCAGGAAAGAAAAACCGTAAAATCCGCCCAGGAACAGGCCGATAAAATCATAAAGGAAGCCCAGAAAGAGGCTAAAGAGGTGCTCCTTGCGGCTAAGGATGAAGCGCTGAAAATCAAGGCGCAGGTGGATGAAGAATTAAAACGGCAAAGAGCTTACCTCCAAAGCCAGGAAGAAAGGCTACAGCGCCGCCAGGAATTCCTGGACCGCAAAGCTGAAAGCTTGGACAAGAGGGAGAAACACTTAGCCCAACTCCAGGCCGAAATCCAAAACCTCCACGAGGAAGCACGACGCCTGAAGGAAAAAGCCGAAGAAGAACTCAACCGGATAGCAGGCTTAACCCCGGAACAAGCTAAGGAAATCCTCCTGGAAAGGGTTAGGGAGGAAGCACGCCAGGAAATGGCCAAAGTCATCCGCGAAGAGGAAGCAAAGGCCAAAGCCGAGGCCGAGCGCAGAGCAAGGGAAATCATCGCCGAAGCCATGCAGAGAGTTGGAACAGAAGAAATCGTTGAGCTCGCCACGGTCACAATCCCCCTGCCAAACGATGAAATGAAAGGCCGGATAATCGGCCGAGGGGGTAGGAACATAAGGACTATTGAGAACGTCTTGGGAGTTGACTTAGTGGTGGACGACACCCCTGAAACTATCACCATATCCTGTTTTGACCCCATCCGAAGGGAGATTGCCCGGCTGGCCCTGGAAAAATTGATAACAGATGGGAGAATCCAGCCGGCGAGGATTGAACAAGCTGCAGAGCAAGCCCGGAAAGAGATAGAGAACATCATAAGGGAAGAAGGGGAGAAAGCTTTATACAAGCTCGGCCTCCCAGGGCTACCGGAAGAACTTGTGGTCCTCCTGGGCCGGCTGAAATTCCGCACCAGCTACGGCCAAAACGTCCTATCCCACTCCATAGAGACAGCTCGGCTCGCCGGGATAATGGCTGCCGAACTCAAGGCCGATGTGAAAGTGGCCAAGCTCGGCGGCTTACTCCATGATATCGGCAAAGCAGTAGACCAGACGGTAGAGGGTCCTCATGCCTCTATCGGAGCGGAGATAGCGCGAAGGAACGGCTTGCCTGAAATAATAGTAAACTGCATCGCCGCCCACCACGGCGAAGTTGAACCCCAATCGGTAGAGGCTATCCTGGTAGAATTAGCCGATGCCCTTTCCGGAGGGAGGCCAGGAGCCCGGCGAGAGAGCCTGGAAAGCTACATAAAGCGCATTGAAAGCTTGGAAGCAATCGCCTCCTCCTTCCCAGGAGTAGCCCAGGCCTTCGCCATCCAAGCCGGCCGAGAAATAAGGGTAATAGTTAAGCCAGAGGAAGTGGACGATTTAGCCATAATCCAGCTTTCCAGGGAAATCGCCCGTAAGGTGGAAGAAAGCTTGGAATACCCCGGCCAGATAAAAGTGACGGTCATCCGGGAGACAAGGGCCGTGGATTACGCCCGATGATAAAAAGGCTTGAGCTTACTAACTTCCGCAATTATATATCTCTGTCCCTGGACCTCCCTCCCGGCCTAATTATCCTCCAAGGGGATAATGCCCAGGGGAAGACGAATTTCCTGGAAGCTATTTACCTTTTGGCTACAACCCGCTCCCCCTTTTCCAGAACTGACCAGGAATTTGTCAACTGGCTTGCTCAAGATAGCCCTATCCCTTTCGCTAAAATCGCTGTGGTGATAGAAGGCAAGGGGGAGGAACCTCGCCTTGAGCTGGTCATAGCTGGAGAGCCCAGCCCTGCGGGGGTCCGATACCGCAAGAAAGCTTTCATTAACGGTGTCCCCAAGAGGCTGATTGATGTACTGGG
>CAZPWR010000192.1:0-6590 GCA_964590555.1 uncultured Anaerolineae bacterium
TGGGTAAATGCGGCCTTGACGCCGGCGGAAGTCTGGGATACTATCCAGGTAGACTTTCAAGCCTTTTATTCTCTTCATGGCTCTCACCTCCTAATAGCTTTTGGCGGTTTTATTTTACCACAAAGATTATAGCATTGATAAACCCTGGGCGAGCGCTGGCATACTTGCTTTAAATTTCATTTGGTGGTATAATTCTTGTAAATTTGAACCCAATGGAGGGTTCGCTATAGGAGGATGGGTATGAAGAGGTTAGCCTTGCTCCTGGGTATAATCGTAGCTTTCAGCTTAATAGCCTCATCGTGCGCCCCCAAGCCTGGCGTCATAAAGATAGGCCTCAATGCCGAGCTCACCGGTGGAATCCCGGTGGTAGGCCAGTCCTGCAAGAATGCCGCAGAGCTCTTCGTTGAGGAAGTGAACAAAGCTGGGGGCATAGAGGTAGGAGGCCGCAGGTATACTATCCAGCTCCTCATTGAAGATAACGAGGACAAAGCTGAATCCGCAGCTGCAGCAGCCCTCAAGCTCCATACCGCAGGCGTCCTCTTGATGATAGGCCCCAACGCAAGCCGTAACGCCATCCCTGCCGCCGAAGTCGCCGAAGCTAACAAGATGCCAATGATAAGCCCCTGGTCTACTAACCCCAAGACCACTATTGATGCTAAGACAGGCCAACCCAAGAAGTATGTCTTCAGGGCTTGCTTCATTGACGACTTCCAGGGTGTTGTGGCTGCTAAGCTTGGGGTGGAGCTTGGGGTTAAGAAGCCCGCCGTCCTTTTTGACGTGGCCTCCGAATACAACAAGGGCATCGCTGAGGTCTTCAAGAAGACTATAGAAGAGCTCGGTTACCCTGTAGTCGCTTACGAAACTTACACCACTGGCGATAAGGACTTCTCAGCTCAGTTGACCAAGATTATAGCCTCGGGAGCCGATGGCCTCTTCCTCCCCAACTATTACTCCGAAGTGCCATTGCAGGTCCAGCAAGCGAGAAAACTGGGCTTTAAAGGGGTAATCTTCGGGAGCGACTCTTGGGGTAACTTGGAGCTAATTGACCTCTGCGGAATGGATTGCGATGGCCTGTACTTCACCACTCACTATGCCCCGGACATCGCTACTCCACAAGCTCAGGCCTTCATAAAGGCCTACGAGGCAAAGTATGGGAAGACGCCCGACGACGTAGCTGCTCTCACCTATGACTCTTTCGGAATCGCGGTCACGGCTATAAAGCAGGCTGGGAAGATTGACCGCGAGGCAGTGGTAGAGGCTCTCCGCAAGCTCACCCGCTACGAGGGGGTGACAGGCGTCTTGGAATACAGGGGCACTGGCGATCCCGTTAAGAGCGCCGTGGTCCTCAAGGTGGACGTTCCGGGGAAGAAGTTCACTTATTACACCACTGCCAAGCCGTAAAGAGTTAGTAAGTAAAATCCAAGGTGGGGGTGGGCTGAAGGCCTGCCCCCACTTTTCTGATGGAGGGCTTATGCAGACCTTCTTCCAGCAAATCCTTAACGCTTTGCAGTTGGGAAGCGTTTACGCTCTCATCGCTTTGGGTTACTCAATGGTCTACGGAATAATCACCCTCATAAACTTCGCCCACGGCGATATATTCATGGTTAGCACCTATGTGGCCTTTTTCATCGGCTCTGCTCTAATGTCCTATGCCTTAAAGTTGCCCGGCATTATCATCTTCCTCTTAACGATGTTGGCTTCCATGTTCTTCACCGCCTTTCTGGCCGTGATTATTGAGCGTTTTGCCTATAGACCTTTGCGGAAAGCTCCGAGGGTTTCGGCAGTAATTACAGCGCTGGGGGTTGGGCTTTTCCTGGAAAACTTCACCCTTGCCACCATAGGCCCCCATCCCCGCTTCCTACCTCCCATAATCCCGGTCCATCGCTTCACTATATGGGGGATAGCTACCTCCAACATCCAACTCATCATAATTTTCGTTTCAGCTATCGTGATGTTCCTCTTAGACACCATCGTCAGACGCACGATGGTGGGGATGGCGATGCGGGCTATCTCCTGGGATAAGTTTACCGTCCCCCTAATGGGGATCCCGATGGACCGGATAATTTCCATAACGTTTGCCCTTGGGGCTTCCATTGCGGCCATAGGCGGAACCTTGTATGGCTTCGTTTACACCATTGATCCCTACATGGGGATAAGGATAGGGTGGTGGGCTTTTATTTCGGCAGTGATAGGGGGGATAGGGAATATCCGGGGTGCAATGCTTGGAGGGTACCTGCTGGGGCTGGTGGAAATCTTCACCCCGGTCATTTTGCCTTCCTCTACCTACAGGGACTTCGTAGCCTTCTCCTTGCTCCTTCTGCTGTTAATCTTCCGGCCTTATGGGCTTCTTGGCCGGCCTGTGACTATGAAGGTGTGAGGTGCTCTCATGGGTAAAATCAAGAGCTTGCTTTCTGGCTTCAAGGAAAGCTGGGATTCCTTCTACTCTTCATGGCCTGAACCATTAAAGAGGGCTACCCTTCCAGGCCTTGTGGTCCTCTTTTTCCTTGCCTCCATCTTCTTACCAGCTTGGGGTGTCATTAACCTCTACTGGCAGCAAGTCCTGATCTACGTGGGCATAAACATAATCCTCACCTTAAGCTTGAACCTGGTTAACGGCTATATGGGGGAATTTTCGGTTGGCCATGCGGGCTTCATGGCCGTGGGAGCCTACGTATCCTCCATCCTCACGGTTTGGGTATTCCCCAAGCTGGGCCTTTCTCAATACATCCCGTACCTTTTCCCCTTGGCCCTTGTTATCGGAGGACTGGCAGCAGGGCTTACAGGCCTGGTAATTGCTTTCCCTTCTTTCCGAACAAGGGGAGATTATCTGGCCATAGTCACCCTCTCCTGGAATATGATAGTAAAGAGCGTTTTGGAGAACATAGAGGCGATAGGAGGACCAAGGGGTTTCATGGGGATGCCCAAGCTTACTTCCTTGGCTTGGGTTTACGTCTGGGTGGTAATAACCATTTGGCTTGTCCGCAACTTGGTTTACTCCAACTATGGGAGAGGAGCCCTCTCCATTCGGGAGGATGAGGTAGCCGCTTCCTTGGTGAGCGTTGATACTCGCACAATCAAAATCGTCATCTTCGTGATTGCCTCCTTCTTTGCAGGGGTTGCTGGAGGGCTTTTTGCTCACGTCCTTGTTTTCATCAACCCCAGGGCTTTCAGCATCCTTAAATCTACTGACATCATGGTGATGGTGTACCTTGGAGGGATAGGGAGCATAGGTGGTTCCATCCTTGGAGCTACCATTTACACCGTCCTTTTGGAGCTCCTGAGACCTCTCCAAGTTTGGCGCTGGGTCATTGGCCCGCTCCTCTTGGTCTTCCTCATGATTTTCCGGCCGCACGGCATAATGGGGATGAGGGAGTGGAAGTTCCTTGTGCCTCCAGAGGAGAGGCCAGAATCCTGGCGCAAGGAGAGGGAACTTTTTATCTTGCCTAAGCTTGCCTCTGCTAAAGCAAATCCTCTAAATCCCGAAAGGTGAGGGGAGAAAATGCCTATCCTCAAGATAAGGGGCCTTACCCATTACTTTGGCGGATTGCGAGCAGTGCATGATTTTAATTTAGACTTGGAAGAGGGCGAGCTCATAGGGATAATAGGGCCGAACGGAGCTGGTAAAACCACGGTCTTTAACCTCATAACAGGGGTTTACCGCCCGACCGCTGGGGAGATAATATTCAACGGGCACAACTTGGTGGGGAAGCGGCCGGAGCAAATCGTATCCTTAGGCATAGCTCGCACCTTCCAGACCCTCCGCCTCTTCAGGAACCTCACGGTATTGGATAACGTGCGCATTGCCAGGTTTTCAAGGCTTAAATACTCGCCCTTAGAAGCAATGTTTAAGGTTGGCAGAAGCGTGAGGGAAAGCGAGAGGGAAACGCGGCTAAAGTGCATGGAGCTTTTGGAGATAATGGGCCTGGCCGATAAGGCCGATTGGGTAGCTTCTGGGCTTCCGTACGGTTTGCAGAAGAGGCTGGAGATAGCGAGAGCTTTGGCCAGTGAACCCCGCCTCCTCCTTCTGGATGAACCGGCCGCAGGAATGAACCCGGCCGAAATCTCAGAGCTTATGGAGCTTATCCAGTGGATTCGTCGGGAATTCGGCCTTACCATAATCCTGATAGAGCACCAGATGAGGGTAGTCATGGGGATTTGCGAGAGGATAAAGGTGCTGGACTTCGGGGAAACCATCGCCGAAGGCCCCCCTGCCGAAATCCAGAACAACCCCAGGGTTATTGAGGCCTATCTCGGGGAGGAGGCAGTGGTATGAAAGGGGATATCCTGCTTAAAGTGGAGGATTTGCACGTATCATACGGGATGATTAAGGCTCTTAGAGGCATTTCTTTTGAAGTTAGGGAAGGGGAAATCGTAACCCTCATCGGGGCTAATGGGGCTGGGAAGACCACAACCCTAAGGGCAATATCCCGCCTCGTCCCTTACGAGGGGAGGATTGTGTTTGACGGAATAGACCTCAAGAATGTTCCACCCCACAAAGTAGTAGAGATGGGGATATCGCACGTGCCGGAGGGGAGGGGGATTTTCGCTAACCTTACAGTCATGGAAAACCTTAAGCTGGCCACTTGGGCCAGGAAGGACCACAAAGAGATAAAGAAGGACTATGAGCGGGTTTTCGCCCTCTTCCCCCGCCTCGCCGAAAGGAAGAATCAGCTGGCTGGGACCTTATCAGGAGGGGAGCAGCAGATGCTGGCAGTTGGCAGGGCTTTAATGAGCCGCGGCCGCCTCATGCTCCTTGATGAGCCATCCATGGGCCTTGCCCCAGTTTTGGTAAGAGAAATTTTCAATGTCTTAAGGGAGATAAACGCCCAAGGCACTACAATCCTCTTGGTAGAGCAGAACGCTCGCCAGGCCCTGAAGCTTGCCCATAGAGGCTACGTATTAGAGACCGGGACTATTGTCCTTTCAGGGCCTTGTGAGGAATTAGCCAATAACCCTGAGGTCAAGAAAGCTTACCTCGGAGGCTAAATGGCCGAGGGGGAAATCCCTTTCCCTTCTTGGGCTGAAATCAACCTTGACGCCATTGAAGCCAACGTAAAGACCGTCAAGGCTTTCATAGGCGATGAAGTTGAGCTTATCGCTGTAGTAAAGGCCAATGCTTATGGCCATGGAGCTGTCCCCGTAGCGCAGGTTGCCTTAGAAGCAGGTGCCTCCAGGCTGGCAGTAGCCAGGGCTGCGGAAGGGGTCAAACTGCGCCAAGCCGGGATAAAAGCCCCAATCTTGGTCATGAATTACATCCCCTTAGCTGAAGTGCCTCTTGCAGTTCAACATGACCTTACCCCTACTCTCATAACCTTAGAGCAAGCCAGGGCTTTCTCCGACGAGGCCACAAAGGCCGGTAAAACTTTGCCTGCCCACATCAAAGTTGATACAGGGATGGGGCGTTTTGGCCTTTTGCCGGAGGAAGTGGAAGGGTTCGTGAAAGAAGTGGCTTCGCTCCCTGGCTTGGAACTTGAAGGCCTCTATACCCATTTCTCTGTAGCTGATGAAACCAGCCAGAGTTCTACCCTTTACACTTTCAAGCAATTTGAAACCTTTATGGATGTGGCTGAGAGGTTGGAAAGGGCTGGCTTTCACTTCCCCTTGAAGCATGTCTGCAATAGCGCTGCCACAATTCGTTTCTCTCAAATGCACTTGCAAGCAGTCAGGGTGGGAATAATCCTTTATGGGTTGCGCCCATCAGAAGAAGTTGAGCCTCCGTTTCCCTTGGCCCCGGCCCTCTCACTTAAAAGCCGTGTGGCCAGGGTAAGGACTCTTCCCCCTGGTTTTCCCATAAGCTACGGGCGCACCTATGTGACCTCTCGGCCCACTAAGGTCGCTCTGGTCCCTGTTGGCTATGGTGATGGCTACCATCGGCTCGCTTCCAATCGCGGTTGCGTTCTGGTAAGAGGCGCAAGGGCTCCGATTGTCGGAAGGATTTGCATGGACCAGTTTGTGGTGGACGTCAGCGAAGTAGACGGGGTTGCTATGGAGGATGAAGTTGTTCTGATAGGGGAGCAGGGCGGAGAGAAGATCAGGGCGGAAGAGGTGGCCCGCTGGGTTGAAAGCATAAACTACGAAGTGGTAACTTCCTTGACTTCTCGCCTTCCAAGGGTTTACATAAAGCAAGGGAAAATCATAAGCATAGGCTAAAGTCAGCTTATGGAGACGCTGGCAGAGCGGGAATTTGTCAAACGCTGGGAGGAAAAGCCAGAGGTTATAGCCTTTGCCCCTGGCCGGGTAAACCTCATAGGCGAGCACACCGACTACAACGGAGGTTTTGTCCTCCCGGTAGCCGTTAACCGTTATGTCTGGGTAGCAGCCTCTCGCAATTCTGTACCTGAGGCCACTTTTTACGCCGTCAATTTTCAAGATGAAGCCTCTTTCCCTTTAGATGGCATCGCTTTTAACCTCCTTAAACCCTGGAGCAATTACGTGCAAGGGGTAGCGTGGGTTCTCCAGGAGGAAGGATTCAAAATCCCTGGCATAAAGGCTGTTATCGGAGGCGATGTCCCTATCGGGGCGGGGATGAGCTCTTCAGCGGCGGTGGAGGTAGCCTCGGCCTTGGCCTTTTTGGCTTTGGCTGGGGTGGA